>NZ_LGQU01000151.1:0-16760 GCF_003115935.1 Azospirillum sp. TSH20 | reverse complement strand
TGGCCGACGCCCGCTTCGCCAAGCCGCTGGACGAGGATCTGGTCCGCCGGCTCGCGCTGGAGCACGAGGTGCTGATCACCATCGAGGAAGGATCGGTCGGCGGGTTCGGCAGCTTCGTGCTGCAATTCCTGGCGACGGCCGGGCTGCTCGACGGCGGACTGAAGATCCGGCCGATGGTTCTGCCGGACCTCTATCTCGATCACGACTCGCCGGCCAAGCAGTATGAGACCGCCGGCCTGACCGCCCAGCAAATCGTCCGCACCGCGCTGCAGGCGTTGGGGATCGAGAGTGCCGCGGCGCGGGCCTGACCACTTCTTCCTTCGCCCATTCGCCGGGGGCATCCAAATGGCGTAATGCCATTTGTCTAGCGGCCTTTCGGGTTGTTGGACTGGTGTGGAGCGCGAGCGACGCCTTACACTTCCCAGGCTGAAATGGTAGCTCCCAGGACTTGGGGGAAGAGCCTGCGGCAGCGGATGGCTACGAGGTCAGGGGCGATGGCGCACATCATGGCGGTCACGGCATACCGCAACGCGGAGTTCGGCGCCGATCCGGGGGCGGATCGGGCGGCCGGCACCGACATTGCGGGCGTCGGCATCGACGATCCGGCGCTGTTGCGCAGCCTGCTGGATCAGACGCCGACACCCACCGCCCTGGTGGAGGGGGAGGGCGACCGCTGCGCCTTCGCCAACGCCGCCTTCCGGGCGCTGGGCGCGGTCGCGGGAACCAACCTGACGGAGCGTTTCCCGGCCCTGTCGCTGTCCATGCTGATCGAGGCACGGCGAACAGGCCAGCCGCAGCGCAACCGGGCCGCCAGTGACCGCACCACCGATGGCGAGCGGTTCTGGGATGTTCGGGTCACTCCGCTGCTGGGAGTCAACGGCGTCATCCGTGCCTTGATCGTCACTGCCGAGGAGACGCCGGAATCGGCAGCCGAGCATGACCGACGGCTGCGCGATGTCAGCCACCGGCTAAAGAACACGCTGCAACTGGTCTCCAGCCTGCTGACCCTTCAGACCCTGTCGAGCAAGGACCCCGAGGTCCGCCGCGCCCTGCAGAGCGCCGGCGGACGGGTCGGCATCGTCACCCAGGCCCACCAGCGCACCCACGGCGCCCTGCGGGCCGGCACCGTCGACATGGCGGTCCATCTGCGCGAACTGTGCCAGGAGCTTGAGGCGACGCTGCCCGGCGCCCACCGCGTCAAGGTCACGGCCGAGACGACCGAGATGCCGATGGAGTCGGTCATTCCCTTCAGCCTGATCGTCAGCGAACTGGTCGGCAACGCAGCACGCCACGCCTTTCCCGCCGGAGTGCCCGGCGATATCGACGTGCGGCTCGGCCATGGCGAAGGCGGCCGCATCCATCTGGAGGTCGTCGACCGCGGCATCGGCCTGCCGCAGGGCCTGGACGTCGCCCGTGCGTCGACGTTGGGGCTGAAGGTGGTGCGCGCCTTCGTCGGTCAGCTGCGCGGCCGGCTGACGGCGGACAGCAGCCCTTATGGCACCCGCGTGTCGGTGGATTTCCCGCCGGCCTGACGCCTGGCCGGCCGCCGCCTGGAACCGGGGCTTGCCCTTGTGGCGGTTCCGCGTCAGGAATGCGCCGTCACGAGTGAGCGAAGGGCGACGGCATGGCACGGGTGAGGGTTGACGTGGCGCTGGTGGAGCGCGGGCTGGCGGAAAGCCGGGCCAAGGCGCAGGCGCTGATCCTGGCCGGGCTGGTCTATTCCGAAACGAAGCGCATCGACAAGGCCGGCGACCTGATCGCGGCGGAGGCCCCGCTGGCGGTCAAGGGGCAGGACCATCCCTGGGTATCGCGCGGCGGGCTGAAGCTGGTGAAGGGGCTGGACGTCTTCGCCATCGACCCGACCGGCCTGACCGCGGTCGATGTCGGCGCCTCCACCGGCGGCTTCACCGACGTGCTGCTGACCCGCGGTGCCGCCAAGGTCTATGCCGTCGATGTCGGCCATGGCCAGCTGGCGTGGAAGCTGCGAACCGATCCGCGCGTGGTGGTTCTGGAGAAGACCAACGCCCGCCACCTGACCAGTGCTGAGATCCCGGATCCCATCGATCTGGTGGTGTGCGACGCCAGCTTCATCGGCCTGGAGATCGTGCTGCCGGCGGCGCTGGCCCTTGTGGTGCCGGGCGGGCGGCTGGTCGCACTCATCAAGCCGCAGTTCGAGGTCGGCAAGGGCCGCGTCGGCAAGGGCGGCGTGGTGCGCGAGCCGGAACTGCATAGGGAAGTCTGCGACCGCATCCGCGCGTGGCTGGATGCTCTTCCGGGCTGGCGTGTGCTGGACATCACCGAAAGCCCGATCACCGGACCGGAAGGGAACAAGGAGTTCCTGATCGGCGCGGTAAAGGACCTATCTTCGGATTCTGTGGCCGACGGCAGCCCCGACCTTCCGGGCTGACCGGCGCCAGGCTATGGCTGTACCCGTTCCATTGTTCTATGCCGAAGGGTCGATGAGGATAGCCCAGGCTGCGCCCAGTAGAGCAACGCATTAGATTTGGACGACCGCGTTTAACGGTCAGGATCGCTGCGTGCAGAATTATCTTCGTCCATTGATCCTCCACCTCACCCCGGTGCCGTGCGTCGCAACCGCGTGTTGCCCGAGTTGTGGCTGATGGTGGCCGGGGCTGGCCAGGACTTGGCGGTTCAGGATTTGGCGATTGCGCGCCGGACTCCCCGCCGCGTGCTTGCAGGCACCGCCGCCATTACGTCGGAGACGGCGCTACCCCGCCTCAGCGGCATACCCGCCCACCTCCGGCCCGCTTTTCAGACAGTGCATGACTTTCCGCATGCGCGGCGTGTTGTTTCAGACATTCCGGACTGCGCTCCGGCGCATGCGTTGCCCGACACCCTATTGACGGATATCCCAGCCCGCCATGTCCGCATCCTCTGAACAGCCGCACAAGGCGCGAACCGGCGTTGCCGGCCTTGACGACATCCTCGTCGGCGGCCTCGCCCGCGACCGTGTCTTCCTGCTCGAGGGTAGCCCCGGCACCGGCAAGACCACGATTGCCCTGCAGTTCCTGCTGGAGGGCGCGGCGGCCGGTGAAACCGGACTCTACATCACCCTGTCGGAAACCGAGGGCGAACTGCGCAGCGCCGCATCCGTGCATGGCTGGACGCTCGGCGAGGAAATCACGGTGTTCGAGCTGGTTCCGCCGGAGAGCCTGCTCGACGAGGCACACCAGCAGAGTCTGCTCTATTCGTCCGACCTCGAACTCGGAGAAACGACCAAGTTGATGTTCGACGCGATCGGGCGGAGCAAGCCGATGCGGATCGTCCTCGACAGCCTGTCGGAGATCCGGCTGCTGGCCCAGAGTTCGTTGCGATACCGGCGCCAGATCCTCGCCCTCAAGCATTATTTCGCCCGGCACGGCGCCACCGTGCTGCTGCTCGACGACTTGACCACCGACACCATGGACAAGACGGTCCACAGCATCGCGCACGGCGTGATCCGCCTGGAGATGCTGACGCCGGCCTACGGCGCGGAGCGGCGGCGCCTGCGGGTGCTCAAGTACCGTGGGCAGGCATACCGCGGCGGCTTCCATGACTGTACGATCACCACCGGCGGTTTCCAGGTGTTCCCTCGGCTGGTCGCTGCGGAACATCGGACCGGCTTCGCCGGAGAGCGTCTGGCCAGTGGCATCGCCGAACTCGACACGCTGCTGGGCGGCGGCATGGAGCGCGGATCGAGCACCCTGATCATCGGCCCCGCTGGGACCGGAAAATCGCTGCTGGCGGTTCAGTTCACGATGGCCGCCATCGCACGGGGAGAGCGGGCTGCTCTTTTCGTCTTCGACGAGGAGCTTGGCCTGCTGTTCGCCCGGACCAGGGCGATGGGCTTCGATCTTGAAGCCATGCGGAATCGCGGCAGCCTGCTCGTCGAGCAGGTGGATGCGGCGGAACTCGCGCCCGGCGAGTTCACCCACCGGGTCCGCGCCTGCGTCGATGACCAGCAGATCCGCACGGTGGTGATCGACAGCCTCAACGGCTATCAGGCGGCGATGCCGGAAGAGCAGCTTCTGGTGCTGCATCTTCACGAACTGCTCCTGTACCTCAACCGCCAGGGTGTGACGACCTTCCTCACCATCGCGCAGCACGGCCTGATCGGTGACATGCAGGCGCCGGTCGATGTCACCTATCTCGCCGATACCGTCGTTCTTCTGCGCTATTTCGAGGCGCTGGGCCGCGTCCGCCGGGCGATCTCGGTGATCAAGAAGCGCGCCGGTCCGCACGAGGACACGATCCGCGAATACCGGATCAACGACAGCGGCATCAGCATGGGACCGCCGCTGGACGCGTTCCAGGGGGTGCTGCGCGGCGTGCCAGTCTATATCGGCCAGGGCGGACCGTTGCTGAAGGATGATCCGGCTTGAACGAGGTCGCCAGCACGGAACGCGCGCTGATCCTCGCGCCGCATGGACGGGATGCCACAGTCGCTTGCGCCTTGCTGGGCGAAGTCGGGATCGCCGCGCATGCCTGTGCCGACCTGCCGGCACTTTGCACAGCGCTGGAAGAGGGGGCCGGACTGCTCATCCTCGCGGAGGAGGCGGTTCGGACCGCCGATCTCCAGGGACTTGCCGCATGGATCGGCGCGCAGCCGCCATGGTCGGACCTTCCCGTCATTCTGCTCACCTTGCGGGGCGATGGTGCCGAACGTACGCCCGAGGCGGCGCGCCTGACCGAACTGCTTGGCAACGTCACCTTTGTGGAGCGTCCCTTCCACCCGACCACCCTGGTCAGCGTCGTGCGGACCTGTCTGCGCGGCCGTCGCCGGCAATATGAGGCAAGGGCGAGGCTGGTGGAGCGCGAGCGTCTGCTGGCGGACCTCGCCGACGAACGGGCGCGCTTCGAAACGCTGGTGGAGCACCTGCCGGTGGCGGTTAACCTGATGGACCGGAATGGCCAGACCATTCTGTCCAACCCGGCCTTCCGGCGTTTCTTTCCGGATTCCGTAATCCCTTCCCGGCGGCCGGACGGCGAGGCGAGCTGGATCGGGTACGATGAGCAGGGCCGTCGCCTGCCACGCGATCAGTATGTCGCAGTGAGAGCCCTGCGCGGTGAGACCGTCAGCGGCATCGAGTTCATCTATCGTCCTGAGGGCGATCAGCCGGTCTGGACCCGTGTCAGTGGCGTGCCGGTGCGGGACACCACCGGCAAAGTGGTCGGAGCGCTCGCCGTCATCGTCGACATCAGCGACCAGAAGGCGGCGCAGGAGGCTTTGCAGCGCCTTACCGAAACGCTGGAATTCAAGGTGCAGGAACGCACACGGGAATTGGCGGCGACGCTCGACCAACTGCGCGACGAGATCCGCGACCGCGAACGCGCCGAAGAGCAACTGCGTCAGACGCAGAAGCTGGAGACCCTCGGCCAGCTTACCGGCGGTGTCGCGCACGACTTCAACAATCTGCTGATGGCGGTTCTCGGCAATCTGGAGTTGCTGCGCAAACGCCTTCCTGCCGATCCGACGACGGAGCGCCTTTTCGACGGCGCCATGCAGGGAGCCCGACGCGGAGCGACACTGACCCAAAGGCTTCTGGCTTTCGCCCGTCGCCAGGATCTGCAGCCGCAGGCGGTGGATCTTGCCGGGCTGCTGGATGGTATGAAAACGCTGTTGGAACGTTCGGTCGGCCCGCGCATCGTCATCCGCATCGACGCCCGTCATGCGACGGCGCCGGCGCTGATCGATCCCAACCAGCTTGAACTGGCGATCCTGAATCTCGCCGTGAATGCCCGCGATTCCATGCCCGACGGCGGCACGCTCACCGTGACGGTGGACGAGGCGCCGGTACCCGTCGCGTCTGGACTGCCCCCCGGTTCCTACCCGTATGTGAGCGTGCGGGACACCGGCACAGGGATGGATGAGGCAACGCTTGCGCGGGCGATCGAGCCATTCTTTTCGACCAAGGGCATCGGCAAAGGCACCGGGCTGGGGTTGTCGATGGTCCACGGCTTGGCGGTGCAGTCCGGCGGTGCGTTCCGGTTGTCGAGCGTTCCGGGTCAGGGGACGCTGGTTGAGCTGTGGCTGCCTAAGGCGACGACGCCGGCCCAGGCCGCCGAGTTGCCGCCGGCCCCGGCGGCCGATGTGTCTCCCGCCGTGGTGCTGGTGGTCGACGATGACGCGCTGATCGCCATGAGCACCGTCGACATGTTGGCCGATCTCGGACACACGGTCCTTGAAGCGGGATCGGGTGTCGAGGCGCTGGAGCTTCTGCGCAGCGGGCAGGCGGTCGACCTGCTGCTGACGGACTATGCGATGCCCGGCATGACCGGGGTCGAGCTTGCCCAGGCGGCCCGTGCCATGGTTCCGGATTTGCCGGTGCTGCTGGCGACGGGATATGCCGACCTGCCGGAGGGGGTCGTCGCCGACCTGCCGCGGCTTGCCAAGCCATACACGCAGCACCAACTCGCCGTCGCGACAGCAAAGCTGTTGGCCAAGACGTCAAGGACTTCGGCACATGCCAAGCCGAGTGGCGGTCTCCACCTGGAGCCGCAAACCGGAATTCACCGCTAGGGACACACGCAAAAGCACGCGGAAGCCGGTGCCTTCCTCGGCACCGGCGTCACGACGGACGGCGATTTTTACTTCATGGAAGGGAAGGCGAACTGGGCGCCTTCGCGGATCCCGCCGGTCGGCCAGCGCTGGGTGATGGTCTTGCGGCGGGTGTAGAAGCGCACGCCGTCCGGACCATAGGCCGACAGATCGCCGAACAGCGACCGCTTCCAGCCGCCGAAGCTGTGGTAGGCGACCGGGACCGGCAGCGGCACGTTGATGCCGACCATGCCGACCTTGATCATGTCGCCGAAATAGCGGGCGGCCTCGCCGTCGCGGGTGAACAGGCAGGTGCCATTGCCGTATTCGTGGGCGTCGATCAGGTCCATGCCCTCCTGCATCGACTTCACCCGGACGAGGCAGAGGACCGGGCCGAAGATCTCCTCCCGGTAGATCGTCATCTCCGGGGTGACGCGGTCGAACAGGCAGCCGCCCAGGAAGTTGCCGTTCTCGTGCCCCGGCACCACCAGCCCGCGGCCGTCGACCACCAGCTCGGCGCCCTCGGCGACGCCCTGGTCGACATAGGCCTTCACCTTTTCGTAATGCGCGCGGGTGACCAGCGGCCCCATTTCGCAGCCGGCCGAAGTGCCGGCGCCGACCTTCAGGTCGCGCAGCGCCACCGACAGCTTCTCCTTCAGCCGGTCGGCCACCTCGTCGCCCACCGCGACCACCACCGAGATCGCCATGCAGCGCTCACCGCAGGAGCCATAGGCCGCGCCCATCAGAGCGTTGACGGCGTTGTCCAGATCGGCGTCGGGCATGACGATGGCGTGGTTCTTGGCGCCGCCCAGCGCCTGCACCCGCTTGCCCTTTGTGCTGGCGGTCGAATAGACATACTCGGCGATGGGGGTGGAGCCGACGAAGCTGACGCCCTGCACCCGCGGGTCGGTCAGCAGCGTGTCCACCGCCTCCTTGTCGCCATTGACGACGTTCAGCACGCCGGGCGGCAGGCCGGCCTCCAGCGCCAGCTGGGCGATCAGCAGGGCAGAGCTGGGATCGCGCTCCGACGGCTTCAGGACGAAGGTGTTCCCGCAGGCGATGGCGATCGGGTACATCCACAGCGGGACCATCGCCGGGAAATTGAAGGGCGTGATGCCGGCAACGACGCCCAGCGGCTGGAATTCCGACCAGCTGTCGATGGCCGGCCCGACATTCTTGGAGAACTCGCCCTTCAGCAGCTCCGGCACGCCGCAGGCATATTCGACATTCTCGATGCCGCGGGTCAGCTCGCCGAAGGCGTCGTCCAGGACCTTGCCGTGCTCCGCCGTGATGAGGGTGCAGATGCGCTCGGCATTCTCCTCCAGCAACTGCTTGAAGCGGTACATGACGCGGGCGCGCTTGGCCGGCGGCGTGGCACGCCAAGCCGGGAAGGCGGCCTCGGCGGCGGCGATGGCCTCTTCCACCGTGGCACGGGATGCCAATGCGACCTGTCCGGCCACGTCACCGGTGGCGGGATTGACGATGTCGGCGGTGCGGGTGTCGGCGGGCGCGTCAGTCTTGCCGCCGATCAGGTGGGCAACGATGGTCATGGGGCGGTTCCTGGGGGTATGAATCTTCGCGAAGTTAGACCCCCGCCTATCCCTCCCCGCTCTCAGCGGACCTACGGTCCGCCTGCCGCGTCAGCACAAAGCAAAGCTTTGTGCGAGAGTCGGGCGGGGGAGGGAACTCCGCCGCAGCGTATAAGCCCCCGTCCCTTGCGAAGCGGGGGAGGGAAGGGGCCCGCGGCGTCAGCCGCGGGAAGGGTGGGGGCAATGGGTGGGCCGACGCTTACGCCGTTGCCTGGATGGCGTCGGCGACGACGTCGAACAGGCGGTCGAGGTCAGCCGGTTCGCTGTAGAAATGCGGGCCGAACTGCAGCGTATCGCCGCCGAAACGCACGTAATAGCCGGCCTTCCAGCACTTCTCGCCGATCTCATAGGGCCGGCGGGCCGGTTCGCCCGGAAGCGGGGTGATGGTGACGGCGCCGGTCAGGCCATAGTTGCGGATGTCGGCGACGTTCTTCAGCCCCTTCAACCCGTGGATCAGGTTTTCGAAGTGCGGTGCCAGCGCCGCGGCTTTCTCCCACAGCTTCTCCCGCTCGAAGATGTCGAGCGCGGCCAGACCGGCGGCGCAGGCGACCGGGTGGGCGGAATAGGTGTAGCCGTGCGGGAACTCCACCATGTACTCCGGCCCGCCATTGTCCATGAAGGCCTGGTAGATGTCGTGCTTTGCCACCACGGCGCCCATCGGCACCGCGCCGTTGGTCAGACCCTTGGCGACGTTCATGATGTCCGGGACCACGCCGAAGGCGTCGGCGCCGAAGGGGGCGCCCATGCGGCCGAAGCCGGTGATGACCTCGTCGAAGATCAGCAGGATGGAATGCTTGTCGCAGATCTCGCGCAGCCGCTGCAGGTAGCCCTTCGGCGGCGGCAGCACGCCGGCAGAGCCGGCCAGCGGCTCGACGATCACGGCGGCGATGTTGGAGGCGTCGTGCAGCGCCACCAGTTCCTCCAGCGCGTCGGCCAGGAAGGCGCCTTCCTCCGGCATGCCCTTCACGAACAGGTTCTGCGGCAGCAGGGTGTGGGGCAGATGGTCGGCATCGACGCCGGTGCCGAACAGCTTGCGGTTGCCGCCGATGCCGCCCAGGCTGGTGCCGCCGAAATTGACGCCGTGATAACCCTTGGACCGGCCGATCAGCTTGGTCTTGGTCGGCTGGCCCTTCATCCGCCAATAGGCCCGCGCCATCTTCAGCGAGGTGTCGGCGGCCTCGGAACCCGAACCGACGAAGAAGACATGGTCAAGGCCGGCTGGGGTCATCGACGCCAGCTTGTGCGCCAGCTTGAAGGCGGCCGGATGGCCGTGCTGGAAGGCCGGGCTGTAATCCAGTTCCGCGATCTGGCGGGCGACCGCCTCGGAGATCTCGCGGCGGCAATGGCCGGCGCCGCTGCACCACAGGCCGGACAGGCTGTCGTAGATCTTGCGGCCTTCGGCGTCCCAGTACCAAGTCCCCTCCGCCTTCACGATCATGCGGGGGTTGTTCTTGAACTGGCGGTTGCCGCTGAACGGCATCCAATGGGCGTCAAGTTCCTCGCGCGTCAGTCCGGCAGCCTTGTCGAAAGACTGGCCGAGGGACTGGGTGTGATCGTTGTCCAGGGGTGCCATCCGCTGTTCTCCCGCATCCGTTGGGGGCGCTGTCGCCGGAAAGTGTGCGCGGTTCCTGGTTGTGATTAAATCCAAACTATAAGAACTTCACATAACCGTTCACTTACCTATCACGCCCACATCCCCCACGGTTCCAGCATGAGCAAGCCCACACGGTCTCCCACCCGGCCCATGGCCCCCATCGGCGATGCCGACATCCGGCTGCTGCGCGTGTTCCGGACGGTGGTGGAGTGCGGCGGCTTTTCCGCCGCCGAGGTGGAACTGAACATCAGCCGGGCGGCGATCAGCCAGCACATGGCCGATCTCGAGCGGCGGCTTGGCCTGACGCTGTGCCGACGCGGGCGGGCGGGTTTCCGGCTGACCGACGAAGGGCATCTGGCCTATGAGGCGACGCTGCGCCTGCTGGCCAGCACCGAGAGTTTCCGCAGCGAGATCAACACCCTGCATGGCCGCCTGCGCGGCGAATTGAACATCGGGATCACCGACAACCTCGTCACCATGCCGCAGATGCGGGTGACGCACGCCCTTCGCGGCCTGAAACGGCTGGCGCCCGAGGTCCGCGTCAACATCCGCATGATTCCGCCCAACGAGATCGAGCGGGGCGTGCTGGACGGGCAGTTGCACGTCGGCGTCGTCCCGGTCCGCAGAGGTCTGCCCGGGCTGGCCGGTCTTCCGCTTTACCAGGAGGAATCTCTGCTCTATTGCGGCGACGGCCATCCGCTGTTCGACCGTCCCGAGGGAACGGTGACGCGCGAGGCGGTGGAGGCGGCCGACGCCGTGGCGCCGACCCAGGCGCAGCTTCCCCATGAGCTGAACAACACCGCGACGGCCACCGACCGCGAAGGGGTGGCGTTCCTGATCCTCACCGGCTGCTATGTCGGCTTCCTGCCCACCCATTATGCCCAGCAATGGGTCGAGCGCGGCATGATGCGGGCGCTGCTGCCCGACACCTTCCATCATGCCCTGGAGTTCCAGGTGGTGACGAAGAAGGGCGCCCAGCCGAATCTGGTGTTGGAGCGGTTCCTGAATGTCTTGCGCGGCGACGGCAAGAGCTTGGATGCCGAATTGCCGCTCCCCTGAGGTGCTCGGGTCGTTATGGTCGTGGCCGGATTGCGCGGCTGCGTTCCTGAACATCCCTATTGATATTTAAAACGTCATTATGCATATTCTGAACATAGTTACAGATGTATCAGCGTGGTGTGCAGGATGATCACGGCTTCGCAGATGCGCGCCGCTCGGGCGCTCCTGGGGATCGACCAGAAGACACTCGCCGAAATGGCCGGACTGTCCGTCCCGACCATTCAGCGCATGGAGGCGAGCGACGGAAATGTGCGCGGCGTGGTCGACAGCCTGACCAAGGTGGTCGATGCCCTCACCCAGGCCGGGATCGAACTGATCGGCGAGAATGCGCAGAGCATCGCCGGCGGCCGTGGCGTCCGGTTGAGGACACCGACGGAAAAATCCTGACTCCACCCCGATCGAACCTGCGACGGCGACCGCCGACCTGATGCCGACGATCCCGCCGCCTTATTGAAGGCCGCCGGACAGATGACAGCCCGAACCGAACCGATTTCCCAACCTCGTCAGCCCAGTTTTGCCGAACTGTTCACCCCGAAGCTCGTCACCATTCTGCGCGAGGGGTACGGATTATCGAATTTCCGCGCCGATGCGATTGCCGGGCTGACGGTGGCCATCGTCGCGCTTCCACTTTCCATGGCGATCGCCATCGCATCCGGCGCGTCGCCGGCCCAGGGGCTCTACACCGCGATCTTCGGCGGTTTTCTGGTGTCCGCTCTCGGCGGCAGCCGGTTCCAGATCGGCGGCCCCGCCGGCGCCTTCATCGTGCTGGTCGCCGCCACGGTCCAGGCGCACGGCATGGACGGGCTGATCCTCGCCACCATGCTGTCCGGCCTGATCCTGGCGGCCATCGGCTTTCTGCAGTTGGGCACCTACATCAAGTTCATGCCCTATCCGGTGACGGTTGGCTTCACCGCCGGCATCGCCGTCATCATCTTCGCCAGCCAGATCAAGGATCTGCTCGGGCTGACCCTGGGCGTACCGGAGCCGGGGCCGCTGCTCGACAAGTTGCCGGTGCTGTGGTCGAGCCTGCCGACGGCGAAGCCTGCGGCGGTCGGGCTGGCGCTGGCGTCGATCGGCATCATCACCGGTCTGAAAATTCTGCGGCCCCATTGGCCGGGCATGCTGATCGCCGTCGCCGGAAGCGCGGCGGTGACCGCCGGCCTTGGCCTGGAGGTCGCGACGATCGGCACCGATTTCGGCGGCATTCCGCCGGGCCTGCCGATGCCGAGCCTGCCGGCCATCACCCTGGACAAGATCCAGGCGGTCCTGCCGAGCGCCGTGTCGTTCGCGCTGCTCGGCTCCATCGAATCGCTGCTCTCGGCGGTGGTCGCCGACGGCATGACCGGGCGCCGCCATCGTTCCAACTGCGAACTGGTCGGGCAGGGCGCCGCCAACGTCGCCTCGGCCCTGTTCGGGGGATTCTGCGTCACCGGCACCATCGCCCGCACGGCGACCAATGTTCGCGCCGGTGCCCACGGGCCGGTTTCCGGCATGATGCACTCCGCGTTCCTGATGGTTTTCGTGCTGGTCGCGGCGCCGCTGGCCAGCTTCATTCCGCTGGCCAGTCTTGCCGGCGTGCTGGCGGTCGTCTCCTGGAACATGGTCGAGAAGCCGGCCTTCGCGCTGCTGTTGCGCTCCTCGCGCGGGGACGCCGCGGTGCTGCTGTCGACCTACCTGCTCACCATCTTCCGCGGTCTGTCGGAAGCCATCGTCATCGGCTTCGCGCTCGGTTCGGTGCTGTTCATCCATCGCATGTCGAAGGTGACCGCGATCGAGAGCCAGACCCCGTTCGTCGCCGAGGACCGGCCTGACGGTGTCTCCTCCGCCCGCACGCCCTACAATGAAGCCGCCGCCGATCCCGATGTGGTCATCTACCGCATCTCCGGCGTGTTCTTCTTCGGCGCGGCGGCCTCCATCGGTTCGGTGCTCGACCGCATCGCCGACACGCATCGGGTGCTGATTGTCGATTTCGGCGCCGTGCCGTTTCTCGATTCCACCGCCGCCAACACCATCGAAGGGTTGGCGCACAAGGCGGCCCGGCGCGGCGTGAAAGTGATCCTGACCGGGACCAGCCACGCGCTGCGGCAGGACCTGTTCAACCATGGCCTCAAGCCGCCTCTCGTCACTTATGAACGGACGATCGAGGTCAGCCTGCGCAAGCTGCGGCGGAGCGATCGGCGTATGACCGCCGGGGCGGACTCATCCGCCGAGACGTGGCGGGGCAACGAAGGGTAGGATCGCCTATTGTCCGGCACGGGAGGCGGGCGCCGTAAAAGCGGTGCCCTCTTCGCGGCAAAGGGGGGCGTCATGAGAAAGCTGCTGATCGCACTGGCCGTCATCGTCGGTATGGTCGTCGTCGCGGTGGCCGCTCTGCCCTTTGTCCTGACCGGGGATTTCATAGCCCAGCGCATCTCCGCGGCGGTGAAGGAGCGCACCGGCCGCGATCTCGATCTCCGGATCGCTTCGGTATCTCTGTTCCCGCGGGTGAAAGCGGTGATCGCATCGGCGGCCTTGTCCGACCTGCCTGGCAGCGGACGTCCGCCGATGGTCGAGGTCGGGAGGACCGACCTGAAAATGCCGCTGTGGCCCTTGCTGCGCGGCACCGTCGAACTGGAACGCCTGCATGTCGACGGACTTCGGGCCAATCTGGTGGTGGATGCCGGCGGGAGGCGCAATTGGGACTTTGGCGCCCAGGGCGCCAACCGGGGCGGTCAGCCGGCCGGCCCGCAAGGGCAGCGGCCGCAAGATCTTCCCGACCTGCGCTTGGGCGACGTCCGCATCGGCAGTGTGGCGGCCACCTACTCCGACCAGCGGTCCGGCCAGTCCGTCGCCCTGTCGGATGGATCGCTGGTCGTGGCCATGCCCGATCTCGACACGCCGGCCCATATCGAAGGCCACGCCGCGGTCAATGACCGGGCGCTGACCCTGATGGCCCAGATCGCCTCCCCGCGCGCGCTGGCCGCAGGCAAGCCGACGGCGGCGCGCGGTCGGCTGGCATCCGACCTGTTCGAGGTCAAGCTGGATGCGAAACCGGAGGCCGACGGGCGTACCGGCGGGCCGCTGTCGGCGTCGGTGCCGGACGTTACCGCCCTGGCGGATTGGCTCGGGGTTCCGAACGCCGGGACTCTGCCGGTGCGTACGGTCCATCTCATCGGCAAGGCTGGTCTCGGTGGGCCGCAGGCGTCGCTGGACGATTTCAATCTGGTGCTCGACGATGTCAAGGCGAGCGGCGCCGTGCGCGCCGATTGGTCCGGCAAGGTGCCGACCGTGACGCTGCGGACGTCGGTCGATCCGGTCGACCTCGACCGCTTTCTTCCAGCCCCCGCTCCCGCCCCGGCTGCGCCGGCCCAGGGACCCGCGCCGGCTTCCGCGGACGCCGGCTGGAGCGACGAGCCGATCGACGTTTCACCGTTGCGGCGTCTGAACCTGGATGCGGTCGTCGACAGCAAGGGGACCCGAATCCGAGGCATCGCGATCGGGCCAAGCCGGATCAGCATCAACCTGCGGGACGGCGTTCTCGCGGTCGATGCGCCAAACCTTCCCGCCTTCGGCGGCCATACCGGCAGCGGCCTGACGGTGGACGCCACGAAGCAGCCGGCGAGCTATGCGCTGAAGATGACCGCCAACGGCCTGCAGGCCGAACAGGTGCTGGCCACCTTCGCCGGGACCAACGTGATTCGCGGGACAACCGCGCTGAACATCGACGTGACCTCGGCCGGCGGCAGCCAGAAGACGCTGGTGTCCGCCCTGATGGGGACGGCCCACATCCTGTTCCGCGACGGTGCGCTGCGGGGGATCAACATCGCGGCCATCCTGCGCGATCCGGTCGCCGCCGCGTCCGGGCGACTGCAGGCCGCGGCACGGGAAACCGACTTCGCCGAGTTCGGGGGCAACTTCCGCCTCGATCACGGGGTGGCCCGCACCGGCGACCTGCGCATGCTGGCGCCGATCTTTCGCGTGGAGGGACAAGGCACGGTGTCGCTGCCGGATCGGCGTCTGGACCTCCGCCTCGAACCGACAGTGACATCGAGCCTGAAGGGGCAGGGTGGGCAGTTCCAGCAAGCCGGCGTGACGGTCCCCGTCCTGGTGACGGGGAGCTTCGGCGCACCTTCGATCCAGCCCGATTTCAGCGGGGTCGCCCTGTCCGCCATCAAGGACCCGGCAAAGGCCGCAGAGGCGGTAAGACGCCTGAAGGAAGGCGCCTCACCGGCCGACATACTCGGCGGCTTCCTCGGCTCAGGCGATTCCGGCAACTCCGGCGCCACCGACAAGCCGGCGGGAAACCTTCCCCTGCCCATTCCGGGTGGTCAGTTGCCGCCGGCCCTCAAGGACCTGTTCGGCCGGTGAAGCGCCCGGAGGACGCAATCTGCAGTCTGACGGAGCAATAATACGAACGGAAGGGCGGATATGACCATCGCGCCGGTCTGCTGCCCTGTCGCCAGTTGCCGTGACGGTCCAGCGCCTTATGATCCTGGGCAATGACCGCCTGGACGGTCTCGCAAGATGAGGGTTCGGGACATGAGTGACGCATCGGCCGCCGGCTGGATCGAACTGAAGGCGGCGGACGGCCACCGGCTGCGCGCCTATCGGGCGCCGGCCAAGGGCGAGGAGATCGGGCGCCTGATCGTGGCGCCGGAGATCTTCGGCATCAACCACCACATCCGCAGCGTCTGCGACGGCTTCGCTCAGCAGGGCTTCACCACCGTGGCGCCGGACCTGTTCGATCGGGCCGAACGCGGGGTCGAACTGCCCTATGACGATGCCGGCATTCAGAGGGGCATCGCGCTGAAGGGCGCGGTGGCGACCGTCGATGCCCTGCAGGACGTTGCCGCGGCGCTGGCCTATCTGGGCGGTGACGGGTCGGCCGCCATCGTCGGCTATTGCTGGGGCGGCAGCATCGCCTGGGCGGCGGCCTCGTCTCTGCCGGTGCGTGCGGCCATCGGCTATTACGGCGGGGAGATCGGCAAGACGCTGGACAGCGCCCCGCGCGTGCCGACCCTGCTTCATTTCGGCGAGCAGGACCACGCCATCCCGCTGTCGGTCGCCGAGGGGGTACGCTCGCGCTATCCGTGGGTGCCGGTGCATGTCTATCCGGCCGGCCACGGCTTCAACTGCGACGAGCGGGGGAGCTTCCATCCGGAAAGTGCGGTGCTTGCGCTTCGCCGGACCGTTGGACTGCTGCGGGCCGTGTTCTGACCGGAGCTTGCCGAGCTTCCTTCCGCCGTCTGTCCTTATGAGATCCCAGCCGGATCGGCCAGCGGCGGAAGGCCAGCAGCCCGATGCAGATCAGTGCATAGATCAGCGGCGTGGTCTGCCAGCCCTTCACCAACATGATGAAGTGCAGGCAGCCGGCCAGCCCGGCAATGAACACACCCTTGTGGAGGGCGCGCCAGCGCTTGCCGCCCAGCCGCTTCACCATGCCGTCGGTGGAGGTGGCGGCCAGTGCCGTCAGGATCAGGAAGGCGCCCATGCCGACCGTGATGTAGGGCCGCTTGACGATGTCCTTCCAGATCGCCGCCCAGTCGAAGAACTGGTCCAGCCCGATATAGGTGGACAGGTGGACGCAGGCGTAGAAGAAGGCGAACAGCCCCAGCATCCGGCGGAAGCGCGCCAGTCCGGCCACCCCCGTCAGCATGCGCAGCGGCGTCAGCGCCAGCGCGATCAGCAGGAAGCGCAGGGCCCAGAGTCCGCTGGCCTTGACGCTTTCCAGCACCGGCTCGGCGCCCAGCTCGCCGGTGTAGGCGAGCCAGACGGTCCAGACCAGGGGAACCAGGGCGGCGGTGAAGACGACCGGCTTGGCCCAGCGGGACGCAAGGGCGGCGTTGGCGGCGGTGCGCCAATCGACGCCGCCTGCGGTGGCTATGGGGGCGGGCATGGTCAGAAATTCGCCTTCAGGTCCATCCCGGCATAGAGCGACGCGACCTCTTCGCCGTAGCCGTTGAAGGGCAGCGTCTTGCGGCGGGAGAATTCGCCGACCCGC
>NZ_LGQU01000162.1:0-17442 GCF_003115935.1 Azospirillum sp. TSH20 | reverse complement strand
GCCGACTGGCAAGCAGCCACCGCTGCGGCGTGAGCCTGTCGGGAAATCGAAGCATGCTGCGCGCCGGCCCCGTTTTCGTGACAAAGCCGTCGCGGGTGATGTTGAAGCTGGATGCTTGGCCTTTGCGAAGCGCCCGCATCACCTCAAAGCCCTTGATCGTTGCGTAGGCTGTCTTCGGGGTCTTGAAGCCCCGCACCGGGCGAATCAACTGCTTCAGCTTGCCATGGTCGGCTTCCACCACATTGTTCAAGTATTTGACCTGCCGGTGCTCCGTGTCCTCCGGGCATTTGCCCTCGGCCTTCAGTTCCGCCAGGGCTGGCCCATAAGGTGGCGCCTTGTCGGTGTTGATGACCGTCGACGTCTCCCACGCCTTCAAGCCGTTCAGCGCCTTGGACAGGAAGCGCTTGGCGGCGGCGGTGTTTCTCGCGGAAGAGAGGTAGAAGTCGATGGTGTTGCCATGCTTGTCGACAGCTCGGTATAGGTAGGCTCACTTGCCGCCCACCTTCACGTAGGTCTCGTCAACCCGCCAGCTGGTCGACCGCGGACAGCGCCACTGCCAGCGTAGTCGCTTCTCGATCTCCGGCGCATACTTCTGGACCCAGCGGTAAATGGTCGGGTGATCGACCGAAACGCCACGCTCGGCCATCATCTGCTCAAGGTCGCGATAGCTGATGCCGTACCGGCAATACCACCGCACTGCCCAGAGCACGATTTCACCCTCGAAGTGGCGACCTTTGAAGTCCGACACGGCTTGGCTCCGTCCAACCTCCAGCCATTCCGCCGCCTGCCGGCCAACTTTGCAACAGAGCCATCTCCGGAACTCGTCGCCTCGCTGCAACACGCCGCCCCTGGCGCAAATTCTACTGCAAACGAAAGCTAGGGGGGACGGCTCAATCCTCCGCGAGATTGTCGTAAAGCTGCTGCAGGGTAGCGTTCAGCTTAGCGATCTGCGATTCCGACAGCCCCTCGAAGCTGCGGGCGAACAGCCGCCCGGTCGCATTCTGGATGCGCTCCACCAGCGCGTGGCCGGCCGGCGTCATCGTCACCTCGGTGACGCGGCCGTCCTCGGCGTTGGTGCCGGTGTCGACTA
Organism: Azospirillum sp. TSH20; assembly: GCF_003115935.1. NCBI lineage: Bacteria > Pseudomonadati > Pseudomonadota > Alphaproteobacteria > Rhodospirillales > Azospirillaceae > Azospirillum > Azospirillum sp. TSH20. The sequence continues at coordinate 16,352 of NZ_LGQU01000162.1, read as the reverse complement.
GCCCCTCCGCCTTCATGCGATAGACAATACGGGTCATCGTCGACAGCTTGACGATGGCGTGGGTCGAGATCTCCGAAATGCTCGAGGTGCCGTGCGTCTTCAAGATGAACAGCACCCGCCAAGTCGGGATGTCGGTGCCGATCCGCTTCAGCGCCATTTCCATCTTCTGCGTGTAGATGCCCTGGACGCGGGCAAGCCAGTAGAAGGGGAATTCCTCGACTTGGAACTCGGGGTCGGACGGGATGTAGCGGCGAAGCTTCTTGGTGATGGCCATGATGCCCAATGTCTGTCCAGCGTTTGGCGAGGCCGGGGCCCTGTTGTACCAATGGCCGGTTAGCTTGCCAAACGCCTTACAGCGCGACTGCTCACCAGCCCGGCTCGCGCTCCGCCCGCATCTTGCGAACCATGGCGTCGAAGAACTTCATGGCAAAGCCGCTGTCGCGGATCAGCATGGCAGTCAGGTCGCTGCATTTCTGCCGGACCTCGGTGGACAGCTCCACATCCTCGCTGCGCATGCTGTCGGCCAGCGTCTGGATCTCGGCGGCGCGCTGCACCGTCCACAGCAGGAAGAAGGTCTTGGCGATGCTGGATTCGCCGACCGCAATGCCGTGGTTGCGCAGCACCAGGATGTGTTTGTCGCCCAGGCTCTCCAGCATGCGGGGCTTTTCGTCCGCGAACAGGGTGATGCCCTCGAAGGCATGGTAGCCGACGCGGCCGTACAATTGGGCGCCGTAGAAGTCGTTGTGCGAGAAGGCCTGCTTCTTCTGCACGATGGCTGACACCTCGGTGGTGTGGGTGTGGATCACGCAATGAATGTCGGCGCGCGCCTCGTGGATGGCGCTGTGCAGGGCGAAGCCCGCCGGGTTGGCGTCATAGGGCGACGGTTCCAGCTTCTCGCCGTCCAGACCGACCTTCAGCAGGTTGGCCGGGGTCACCTCGGTGTAATTCAGGCCGAAGGGGTTCACCAGATAATGATGCGCCGGCCCCGGCAGGCGGGCGGAGATGTGGTTGAAGATCGTCTCCGTCCAGCCCATGAAATCGACGAGGTGATAGCAGTCGGCGAGCTGGCAGCGCAGTGCCCACTCCTCCTCGCCGATGTGATCGGGCTTCACGACGCTGTTGTGGCCGAGCTTCGGCGCGGTGGTGGTCGCGGTAATCATGATTTGCGGTCCTCTTCGGATGGAGGTTACAGGCCCGCGGCGGCGCGCAGCGCGCTGTCGCTCTTGAAGCGGGCGAGGATGGCGATGTTGCGGGTCAGCGGCATGGACAATCCCTGCAGTTCGGCCAGTTCGATGACGGCCTCGCAGATGGCGGAGAGTTCCAGCGGCAGCCCCTTCTCGAAGTCCTGGAGCATGGAGGTCTTCACCGGCCCCATCCCGGCCCCCATCGCCAGCAGGGACGCCGGGTCCAGCTCGATCCGCGCGCCATAGGCGGCGGCGGTCAGCAGCGCTTCCGACAGCATCTGCCGGGCGATCTGCGACAGCGACGGGTCGCCGTAGATGTCCTGCAGCGTCGCCCCCGACACCACCGACAGCGGGTTGGAGGAAAGGTTGGCGATCACCTTGGTCCACAGGGGATCGCGCACCCGCTCGCTCGCCTGGGTGTGGATGCCGCAGGCGGTCAGCATGGCGGCGGTGCGGGCGAGGCGTTCGCTCGGGCGGTGGTCGATCTCGCCCAGGATCAGCTTCAACGGGTTGAAACTGCGGGCGACGCCGGGGGCCATCCGCTCCGCCGTGATGTAGGCGATGGCGCCGATCACGCGGTCGAGCGGCACCAGATCCTTCAGCGCCCCGTCGGGATCGACGGCGCGGACGGCGCGGCCCTGGTGGCGTCCATCCTCCCCCTCGAAATACCACCAGGGGATGCCGTTCACCACCGGGACGACCAGCGTGTCCGGCCCGATCATCGGCCGGGCGGCGCGCACCAGCGGCAGCAAATCCTGCGCCTTGGCGCAGAGGAACAGCAGGCCCGGCTGCCCGAGATCCTCCGCCGGCCCGGCCGCCACCCGCACATGATGCTCGCCCTCGCGGTCGGTCAGGTGCAGCCCGTCCTGCCGGATGACATCCAGCGTCGCCCCGCGCGCCAGCACGCCGACCCGGTGACCGGCCCGCGCGATGCGAACCGCCAGCGTGGTGCCGATGGCCCCGGCCCCGGCGATCCCGACATGCCAGTGCCCCACATGTCCGTGCCCGGCCTCCCGATGCGTTCGCCAGTCGGGTTCCGTCATGAGGCGAGCATCTCCTGATGCTTGCCGGCCATGCCGAGATAGGCCGCCACAACACGCGGGTCGTGCGCCAGTTGCGACGCCGGACCTTCCATGGCGATGCGTCCCAGTTCCAGCACATAGGCATAATCGGCGACGCGCAGGGCGGCGCGGGCGTTCTGTTCGATCAGCAGGATCGACACGCCCTTGCTGCGCAGTTCGGCGATGATGCGGAAGACCTCGCGCACGATCAGCGGCGCCAGCCCGAGCGACGGCTCGTCCAGCATCAGCAGCTTCGGCCCGCCCATCAGGGCGCGGGCGAGCGCCAGCATCTGCCGCTCGCCGCCCGACAGCGTCGCCGCCATCTGGCCGCGCCGCTCCTTCAGCCGGGGGAACAGGACGTAGAGTTCCTCCATCGCTGCGTCCTGCTCCCGCTTCGACCGCGAGTGGAAGCGGAAGCCGCCGAGCCGCAGATTGTCCTCCACGCTCATGGTGGCGAACAGCGCGCGCTTTTCCGGCACTAGGCTCATGCCGCGCGCCACCATGTCCTGAATGGCCGGCGACTGCCCGTCATGGCCGAGGAAGCTGACCCGGCCGCGCGACGGCAGCACGCCCATGATGGCGGAGAGCAGCGTCGTCTTGCCGGCGCCGTTCGGGCCGATTACGGTAACGATCTGCCCCTCGCCCACCCGCAGGCTGGCGTTGCTCAGCGCCTCGATCTTGCCGTAGGAGACGCAGAGGTCGGTGACCTCCAGCAGCGGCGCGCTCATTCGACACCTCCCAGATAGGCTTCGAGAACGGCCGGGTTGGTCTGGATCGTCTCGGGCGGCCCCTCGGCGATGCGCTCGCCGAACTCCATCACATAGACGCGGTCGACCAGCCCCATGACGAAGTCCATGTCATGTTCGACCAGCAGGATCGCCATGCCTTCCGACCGCAACTTGACCAGCAGATCGGCCAGCGCCTGTTTCTCCAGGAAACGCAGGCCGGCGGCCGGCTCGTCCAGCAGCAGCAGGCAGGGATCGGCGCACAGCGCGCGGGCGATCTCCAGGATGCGCTGCTGGCCGAGCGCGAGGCTGCCCGCCTCGGCATGGATATACTGGCCGAGGCCGACGCGGATCAGCTGACGCCGCGCCTCGTCGAGCAGCCGCGCCTCCTCCGCCCGGTCCAGCCGCAATGCCGCGGCCGCAACGCCCTTGGAGCCGCGCAGATGGGCGCCGATGGCCACATTCTCCAGCACGCTCATGGTGGGGAGCAGCTTGACGTGCTGGAAGCTGCGGCTGAGGCCGGCGCCGGCCATGGCGCGGGCGGTGCGGCCGTCGATGCGCTCGCCGCGGAACAGGATCTCGCCGGAGGTCGGGTGGTCGACGCAGGAGAGCTGGTTGAACAGCGTGCTCTTGCCCGCCCCGTTCGGCCCGATCACCGCCAGGACCTCGCCGGCCCGCACGGCGAAGCTGATGTCGCGGTTGGCGACCAGCCCGCCGAAGCGGCGCGTCACGCCCTTGGCCTCCAGCACCACCTCGCCCTTTTCCGGCATCGGCCGGCGGGGCAGCGGTTCGGCGGTCGGCAGTTCCACACCCTCCACCGCACCCTGGGGCCGACGCCGCCGCTCGAAGGCCTTGGTGATCCAGCCAGCGATGCCGCCGGGCAGGCGCTGCATCAGCAACACGATCAGCAGGCCGAAGACGATGGATTCGAAGTTGCCAGTGCGGCCCAGCAGATGCGGCAGCAGATCCTGCAGCCACTGCTTGGCGAAGGTGACGCCGGCCGCCCCGATCACCGCACCCCAGACCTGCCTGACCCCGCCGATCAGCGCCATGAACAGGAAGTCGATGCCGGCCTGCAGGCTGAAGGGGGCCGGGCTGACGAAGCGTTGGGTGTAGGCGTAGAGCCAGCCGGCCAGCCCGGCATAGAGTGCGGCGACCAGGAAGGCGGTCATCTTGGCGCGGAAGCTGTCGACGCCCATTGACTCCGACATGCGCTGCCCGCCGCGCAGCGCCCGGATGGCGCGGCCGACGCGGGAGTCCAGCAGGTTCAGCGTCGCCACCACCGCCAGCAGCAGGATCGCCCAGATCAGGTAGAACAGCGTCTCAGCATTGTCGAAGGCGATGCCGAACAGGCTCAGCGCCAGGATGCCCGACAGGCCGGTGTGGCCGCCGAGGAACTCCAGATTGCCGAACAGGTAGAACAGCGACAGCCCCCAGGCTATGGTGCCGAGCGGCAGGTAATGCCCCGACAGGCGCAGCGTCACCGCCCCCAGCACCGTCGCGATGGCGAGCGTCAGAATCAGCCCGACCGCCAGCCCGGCCAGCGGCGATCCCGCCATCCAGGCGAGCGGCGCCGGCAGGTCGGCCGCCGACACGGTGGCGAGATAGGCGGTGGCATAGGCACTGACACCGATGAAGGCCGCCTGCCCGAAGCTGGTCATCCCGGCGACGCCGGTCAGCAGCACGAGACCCAGCGTCGCCAGCGCGAAGATGCCGATGTTGTTGGCCAGCGTGACCTGATATGTGGGCAGAATCAGCGGGGCGGCCGCCAGCACAGGCAGCAGGGCCAGCACGATCCAGCCGGACGGCGACAGTCTGGGCATCGACAGGGACGGCCTTTCGGCGGAAGTTTTGGAAAGAACGCCGGGCTTCATTCCTCGTCCTCCGCGCCATGGTGGGAGAGGGAGCGCCAGACCAGCACCGGCAGGATCAGCGTAAAGACGATGACCTCCTTGTAGCTGCTGGCCCAGAAGGTGGAGAAGGATTCGGCCTGCCCGATCAGCAGGGCGCCGAGCGCGGCCACCGGGTAGCTCGCCAGCCCGCCGATGATGGCGCCGACGAAGCCCTTCAGGCTGATGATGAAGCCGCTGTCGTAGTAGATTGTGGTGATCGGCGCGATCAGGATACCGGACAGGCTGCCGATCAGCGCCGCCAGCGCGAAGCTGGCCTTGCCCGCCAGTTCCGGCGAGATGCCGACCAGTTCGGCCCCCAGCCGGTTGACCGCCGCAGCGCGCAACGCCTTGCCGTAAAGGCTGCGCTCGAAGAACAGGTAGAGACCCAGGATCAGGCCCAGCGACACCGCCACCACCCAGAGGGTCTGGCTGTTCAGCATTACCGTGCCCAGCCTGAGGCCGCCGTCGGAGAAGGGCTCCGTGCGGGCGCCTTCGGGGCCGAACATCAGCAGCCCGACGCCGACCAGCACGACATGCACGGCGATGGAGACGATCAGCAGCACCAGCGGGTGCGCCGCAGCGACCGGCTGGTAGAAGACGCGGTAGAGCGCCAGCCCCAGCGGCACGATCAGCGCCATGGTCACTAGCGCCTGCACCGCGACGCCGGCCTCGGCCAGCGGCAGCAGCGTCGTCAGCGCGGTCAGTCCCGCGGCATAGGCGACGCCCAGCGCCGGCCCGCGCCGCACCGCGATGCGGCCGTCGCGCCGCCATGTGGCGTGGCTGTCCATGACCAGGGCCGCGGCGGATAGCGCCAGCAGCAGCCAGCCCAGCCGGACCGGGGTTCCGCCCTGCATCGCCGCCATGGTCAGGGCGGCGAAGGCGACGAATTCGCCCTGCGGAATCAGAAGGATGCGGGTCACCGTGAAGACCAGCAGGATCGACAGCGCCAACAGTGCATAGATGGCGCCATTGGTGATCCCGTCCTGGCCCAGCAGCATGACGATCTGGAGGTTCATGACCGGTATTCCTTCGCTCCGGCGGCGGCCCAGGACATGGACTCTGGGCCGGGGCCGCCGCCGGATCACTTCACGAGGTCATTTCACGGGCGGTGCGTCACATGCCTCACTTCACCAGCGTCCACTTGCCCCCGGACACGGTGATCAGTTCGCGGCCCCGCTCGTCGAAGCCGCTGTGGTCGGCGGCGGTCAGGTTGTAGACGCCCTGCGTCGCCGGCAGCTCCTTCACCTGCTCCAGCGCGTCGCGGAGCGCGGTGCGGAAAGCGGCCGATCCCGGCTCCCCGCCCTTCAGGGCGACGGGGATGGCACGCTCCAGCAGCAGGCCGGCGTCGTAGACGTTGGCGCCGAAGGTGGCGGGCTTGGAGCCGTTCTGCTTCTCGTAGGCGGCGACATAGTCGCTGGCGATCTTCTTCGACGGATGGCTGTCCGACACCTGGTCCAGCACCAGCATCAGGCTGGCGGCCAGGATCGTGCCCTCCACCTTCTTGCCGCCCAGCTTCAGGAAGTCGGGCAGCGCCGCGCCGTGCGTCTGATAGATCTTGCCGCGATAGCCCTGGTCGTACAGCGTCGTCTGCGGCAGGACCGAGGAGCTGCCGGGGGCGGCGATCAGCACCGCGTCGGGCGAGGCCGACAGGATCTTCAGCCCCTGCGCCGTCAGCGAGGTGTCCTGCCGCTGGAAGCGCTCGCTCGCCAGCAGCTTGATGCCCCGCTTGGCGGCACCCTCGCCGAACACCTTCAGCCAGTTGTCGCCATAGGGATCGGCGGTGCCGATGAAGCCGACCGACTTGATGCCGGCCTTTGCCATATGCTCCAGCAGCGCCTCGGCGATCAGGTCGTCGTTCTGGGTGGTCTTGAACACCCATTTCTTCTGCTCGGTCATCGGCAGCACCACCGCGGCGGTGCCGACCGGGGCCAGCATCGGCACGCCGGCCTCGGCGGCGAACTGGATCACGCCCATGGCGTTGGGCGAGCCGGACGGGCCGATGATGGCGTCCACCTTCTCCTCGGTGATCAGCTTCTTGAAGGCGGCGACGGTGGCCGTCGGGTCGCTGCCGTCATCGAGCGTGATGTACTGCACCGTCTGGCCGCCGACGCTGGCCGGCAGCAGAGGCACGCTGTTCTTCTGCGGAATGCCGACCAGCGCAATGGGGCCGGTCGAGGAGGTCACCACGCCGACCTTGACCTGCGCGTCGGCCGGCAGGGCGGCGCCCACCGCGAACGCCCCGAACAGCAGCGAGACCGCCAGCTTCTTTGCAATCACCACACCCTCCATTTCGTGTTGCCGTCTGTCCACGTCCGACGGACTTTCGCCGCCGAACCCGCCGGGCCGGTGCGGCCCGCCCCCTAAGGAGCCCCCAGCCGCCCGACCTCTTGTTCTGTCGAAAGGAACAAAGCAAAGACCGCGCCAATGAAAGCGGTGGCGCACCCCGTCAATTACCCAATACAGCGAAAATAGACGACGCGAACATTTATCGGGCGTCCCGCCGGGACGAATACCGGAAGGACATGAGGAAACAACGACGCTTCCACATCACGCCGGCCAATAATGGCCGGCAGCTTTGTTCTTTTGGGAGTTTGATGGCGGCGACACCACGCACCACCAGTGTAGTCCTGCGGTGGTCACGCCCGGTGCCGGTCGCTCTTGCCGCCCATTAAGCCAGAGTTCCGTGAATCCGCAATGGATTTTTCAAGAAAAACTGCCCATTTGTTGGCATTCCATTGCATGCTTTTCAGGCGAAATCCGACCAAGTGTGCCGATCAGGTACTTTGGAATGAAGCCTTATCCGGAAAGTAAGAATTTTCGGAAAAATCCTTCCTTATCAGCATGATGAAGAGAAGCTCCCCTCCATCTCGTTCCGCTTCACCGCCCGCGTCGCCGCCAAAGCACTGCTCGGATTTTGTGCTTCGCCGTCAAAAATTATTTTTCCAAAGTCAATTGACTATTCACGTTTCTCGCCGTTAGGCTCTGGGCATCCCATCCACCCCGAACGGCTCCGATCCCGGCGGCGAAAGACAAGCCCGGTGTCGTCTGAATCCGTGGGGAAACCGGTCAGACCGGGGAAGGCATTGCCCATGACATTGCCCACCATTGTGCCCAGCACGATCTTCGTTCAAACGCTCGACCTCGTCGGCAGCGGCACCGACCGCGACACGGCGCCCACGGTCGCGATAAAGGACAGCATCGACATCGCCGGCACGCCGACGCGCGCCGGCAGCAGGTCGCTGGACGATGCTCCGCCGGCCGCGGAAAACGCTGAAATCGTGGGCAATCTGCTCGCCGCCGGCTGGCGGATCACCGGCAAGACCACGATGCACGAACTGGCCTTCGGAACCACCGGCATCAACCGCTGGGCCGGCACCGCGCCGAACCCGAAATACCCCGACTTCGTGCCCGGCGGGTCGTCCAGCGGCTCGGCCGCCGCGGTCGCCGCGGGTCTGGCCGATGCCGCGGTCGGCACCGACACCGGCGGATCGGTGCGCATTCCCGCCGCCTGCTGCGGCGTGTTCGGGCTGAAACCGACCTTCGGACGGGTCAGCCGGCGCGGCGCGATGCCGCCCCGGAGCACGCTGGACTGCGTCGGTCCCTTCGCCGCCGACATGAAGCGTCTGATCGCCTGCATGGCGGGCATCGACCCGACCTTCGGACCGCCGCCGGCCATTGACGGCATCACCATCGGCTTGCTGAAGACGGACGCCGACGACGGAAGCAACCACGCGGTGAGTTGGGCGGTCGAAGCCGCCGGCCTGCCGGTGGAACCCGTCGTCCTGACCGGCATGCACGCAGCCTTCGAGGCCGGGCTGTCGGTCATCAATGTCGAGACCTGGGCCGCCTGCGCCGCCCTGGTGGAGACCGGGTTGGTCGGCGAGGATGTGGCGTTCCGCCTGCGCAACGCCGCCCGCACCACGGTCGAGGATGTGGCCCGCGCCGAGGCGGTGCGCGACGCCTTCACTGCGGAGGTCGATGCGCTTCTGGCGCGGGTTGCGGTCATCGCGTTGCCGACCATGGCCGGCCCGCCGCCGCTGGTGGCGGATGCCGGCGACACCAGCCGGCTGGTCGGCATGACCACGCTGGTCCGCCCCTTCAACCTGTCCGGCCACCCGGCCATCGCCATCCCGCTTGCCCCCGTCGGCGGCGCCCCCGCCAGCCTGCAGCTGGTCGCCGCCAAGGGAGCGGACGAGCTGCTGTGCGCGGTGGCGGCCCACATCGCCGAACGATTGTCTGGTCCGGCATAGCCGCTTCAAGACCAACGCCCATTCCCCAATGCCATGGACGGAGTTGCGCTCCGAATGCGGACGCGCGCCTTCCCTCCATCGCCTGCCCCATCGCCTGCCATGGAGATCCCGATGTTGGTGACTCTGCCCGCGCAGAAACAGGACGGCGGCCGGAGCTTCGACGACGCTCTGCTCGCGGAGCTTCTGACCGAGATCCGCGGCCGGCGCGCCGAATTCGAACAGCAGCAGTTCGTCTCCCAGGACATCATCGAACGCTACCGCAAGCTTGGCGTCTACCGCGCCCTGGTCGCGCGCCGCTTCGGCGGCGACGAACGCTCCCCCGCCGAGTTCTGTCGGCTGGTGGAGCGCATCGCCGAAGCCGACGGGTCGGCCGGCTGGGTCGCCAGCTTCGGCATTGGCGCCGTCTATCTGTCGGCCCTGCCGCTCGACACGCTGCGCAGCCTCTATGCCCGCGGCCCCGACCTCGTCTTCGCCGGCGGCATCTTCCCGCCGCAACCGGCGGTCTTCGTCGATGGCGGCCTGAAGGTGAAGGGCCGGTGGAGTTGGGCAAGCGGCTGCATGGGCGCCGACATCGTCGGCGTCGGCATCGCGCCGAAATGCAGCGACGGCGCCAGCGGCGGCCTGCCGCGCATGGCGGTGATGCCGCGCAGCGCGGTTAAAATCGAACGGAATTGGGACGTCGTCGGCCTGCTCGGCACCGGCAGCCACGACCTCGTGGTCGATGACGTGGTGGTGCCGGAGGAATGGACCTTCGTGCGCGGCGGCAAGTCGGCGCTGGACGAACCGCTCTACCGCTATCCGACGCTGGCCTTCGCGGCACAGGTCCTGTCGGTCGTCTCGCTCGGCATCGCCCGCGCCGCTTTGGACGAACTCCGCTCCATGGGTTCCCGCGCGTCGGTGACCGGTGCGCCGAAACTGGGCGAGCGCGCCGCCTCCCAGCTGGAGACCGCGAAGCTGGAGGCCGAGTTGCGGGCCGCCCGCTCCTGGTTCTACAGCGCCATCGACGAGGTGTGGCAGTGCCTGCTGGCCAGCGACGATCCCACGCCGGATCAGGTCAGCATGCTGCGACTGTCGGCCACCCACGCCACCCGCACCGCCGCCGACGTGACGCGCCGGGCGCAGATGCTGACCGGCATGGCCGGCGTCTATGAGCGCTGCCCGATCGCCCGCCAGGTCCGTGACGTCCAGATGATCACCCAGCACGCTTTCCTGGGCGACGTCACCTACCAGAACGCCGGCGCCATGCTGTTCGGCCTGTCCCCCCTGCCCGGTTATCTCTGACCCCATCCCCGGAGACCTTCCATGAGCGACAAGAAGCCCCTGCGCGTTCTGTTCTGCATCGGCGTCAACCAGAACTTCTTCGACGCCACGGCGGAGGAGGCCAAGCAGGTGTGGGGCGCCTTCTCCACCATGATGCGCGGCATCGGCGAGCTGCCGGGCGTCACGGTTCTCGGCAATCTGGACGACGACCAGATCATGGTCGGCCCGTCCACCAACTGGCCCTGGACCACCTATGTGCTGGCCGACGTGCCCGACATCGAGACGGTGACCGCCGCCTGCAACCTGTTCCGCGTCACCCCCGTCGGCGACGGCACCTTCAAGCTGTGGAAATACTGCCGCGTCGAGGCCCGCGTCGGCCGCGAGCTTGTGATTCCGCAATGACCGCCGCCCACCCCGCCGATCTGGCCGATCTGGCTGCACGCCTTGCCCGCTTCGAGGCGGAGGCCGCCGTCCGCGCCTGCATGGTCCGCTACATGGCGCTGTGCGACGCGCTGAACCCGGCGACGCCGCTGGACGAGCTTGCCGGCCTGTTCACGCGCGATGCGGTGTGGGAGGGCATCGGCGAGAAATACGCGAAGACCTTCGGCCGGATCGCCGGCCGCGCGGCCCTGCGGGAGATGTTCGCCAGATACATGGTCGAACCCTCCCACTTCGCGCTGAACGTCCATTTCCTGACCTCCGAACTGATCCGCACCACCGGTCCGGAATCGGCGGAGGGCAGCTGGATCATGCTGCAGACATCCACCTTTGCCGCTGGCGGATCGCACCTGAACGCCGCCCGGCTGACAGTGGATTTCCGCCTGGAAGAGGGCGCTTGGCGCATGAGCCATTTCCGCACCGAGAACCTGTTCAGCCGCCCGGTCGACAGCTGGAACCGCCCCGACCCGGTTCCGGTCCCGGAGTGATCCTCCTCCTCTCCGCTCCCCTTCTCCGCCCTTAAGACGGAAAGACCATAGCCATGGCCATCGATCTCAAAGCTCCGCCGGCAGCAAGCCGCGACCTTGCCGACCTCGTTCGCGCCGACCGCGCCCACACCTCGCTCTACACCGACCCGGCGATCTTCGAGCAGGAGATGGACCGCATCTTCGCCAACTGCTGGGTCTGGGTCGCCCATGTCAGCGAGGTGAAGGAGGCCGGCGACTACAAGTCCACCTATGTCGGCCGCCAGCCGGTGGTGGTGGTGCGCGACCGCAAGCAGAAGATCCATGTCCTGCTGAACCGCTGCCGCCACCGCGCAGCCACGGTCTGCGAAGAGAAGAAGGGCCGGACCAACAGCTTCGTCTGTCCCTATCACGGCTGGAGCTATGGCCTGGACGGCAGTCTGCGCGGCGTGCCGCATCCGGAAAGCTACGGCCAGTGCCTGGACAAGGGCGAAAATCCGCTGAAGAGCCTGCGGGTCGAGGAATATGCCGGGATGGTCTTCGCCACCTTCCGCGAGGACATCGAGCCGCTCGCCGACTGGCTCGGCCCGGCAAAGAAATGGATGGACCTGTTCATGAAGCAGGGCGGCGGCTATCCGATCAAGGTGGCCGGCGAGCACCGTTTCCGCTTCCCCGGCAACTGGAAGATCCAGTTGGAGAACACCACCGACGGCTATCACTTCCCGGTCGTCCACAAATCCTTCCTGTCCTCGGTCGACGAGCAGACCGAACGCATGCTGGACTTCGTCAACGGCCCCGGCTTCGTCGAGGACCTCGGCAACGGCCACAGCGTCATGGTGATGATCCCCGAGCTGGTGGATCTGGAGGAGAACCTCGACGCCCCCGTCCCCGCCCGCTTCGCGGAGCTGGCGGAGGAACTGCGCAAGGAGGGCCATGACGATGCCAATGTGCGCCGCATCGTCCGCGCCGTCGGCGGGTCGGGCTTCAACCTGAACCTGTTCCCCAACATCGCCTGTTCGATGGCCTTCTTCCGCGTGCTGCGCCCGGTGTCGGTGAACGAGACCGAGATCCACCACGCCGTCATCACCATGGACGGAGGCCCTGCCGCCGCCAACCGCGCCCGCCTTCGCCTGCACGAGCACTTCCAGGGCCCGATGGGCTTCGGCACGCCCGATGACTCGGAAGCCTGGGAGCGGGTGCAGAAGGGCGCCCAGGCCGGCACCGACCTCTGGATCCTGCTGAACCGAGGACTTCCCGGCGAACGCATCACCGAAGACGGCCGCGCCGGCGACGTCAGCGCCGAGACCGGTATGCGCGCCGCCTACCAGCAGTGGAAGAAGCTGATGACGGCGTGAGCGGGGCGGGGGTGATGCCCCACCCTAACCCTCCCCCGCTCTCGGACGACCGAAGGTTGGTCCGATCGCAGCGAGGGAACTGCCGCCACTCTCCCGCATCAGCACCTACTCCCTCCCCCGCCCAGCGGGGGAGGGTCGGGGTGAGGGCAAAACGTCGCTCTACCCTGACACCTCCGGAGACACGCCCATGAACACCCAACTCCTCACCGAGGTCAGCGCCTTCCTCTGGCAGGAGGCCGATATGCTCGACCACCGCGAGTATCAGGACTGGCTGGCGCAATGGACCGCCGACGGCCTCTACATCGTGCCGATCGATCCGGAGGCCACCGACCTCGCCGACCGGCTGAACTACGCCTATGACGACGCCGACATGCGGGCCAAGCGCGTCGCCCGCCTGACCAGCGGCGAGTCCGTCTCGACCCAGCCGGCCTCGCGCACCGTGCGTTCGCTGTCGCGCTTCCGCATCCTCACCGACGGCGGCGCCACCGTCACCGTCCGCGCCGCCCAGCATCTGCGCGAATTCCGCAAGGAGACACTGCGCGACTACACCGCCGACGTTACCTACGAACTCGCCCGCAGCGGCGACGGCTTCCGGCTGAAGAGCAAGATCGTCCGGCTGGTCAACTCCACCGACGCGCTGCACAGCATCGGCTACATCCTCTGACAAGGAGCCCACGGGATGACACAGGTCGCACTCGTCACCGGCGCGGCCCAGGGGCTGGGCCGGGTCATCGCCGAACAGTTCCTCATCGCCGGCTACCGCGTCGCCCTGACCGACGTCGCGGACGGAGCGGTGCAGGAGACGGCAACCGCCCTTGATCCGTCCGGCGAGGCGGTGCTGCCGCTGGTGCTCGACGTCACCCGCAAGGCGGATTTCTCCACGGCGCTCGACGCCGTGCTGGCCCGCTGGGGGGCCTTGCATGTGGCGGTCAACAACGCGGCGATGACGCCGATGACCCCGGTGATGCAGATCACGCCGGAGGAATTCGACGCGGTGCTGACCGTCAACCTGCGCGGCACCTTCCTCGGCTGCCAGGTCTTCGGCGCGCATCTGGCGAAGGCGGGCTATGGCCGCATCGTCAACATCGCCTCGCTCGCCGGGCAGAATGGCGGCACGGCGTCGGGCGCGCATTACGCCTCCTCCAAGGCCGGCATCCTGACATTGACCAAGATCTTCGCCCGCGAGTTGGCGGCCAGCAATGTCACCGTCAACGCCATCGCCCCCGGCCCGATGGAACTGCCGTCCGTCCGTGCCTCGGTCCCACCGGAACGGCTGGAAACGCTGATCGGCATGATCCCGGTGAAGCGGCTGGGCAACCCCGCCTTCGTCGCCCGGATGGCCGTGGAACTGGCCTCGCCCGACGCGGATTTCACCACCGGTGCGGCCTGGGACATCAACGGCGGCATCTTCATGCGTTGAGGAATGACGGTCATGACGACGCAAGAAACGCTGACGCTGACGGTTGCCCGCCGCCGGGTCGAAGGGAACGGGGTTCTGCTGCTCGACCTCATCGACAGGTCCGGCCGGCCGCTGCCGCCCTTCGAGGCCGGGGCGCATGTCGACCTGCATCTGGCGCCGGGACTGGTCCGGCAATATTCGTTGTGCGGCGACCCGGCCGACCGCAGCCGCTATCGGCTGGGCATCCTGCGCGATCCCGCCTCGCGCGGCGGCTCGGTCGCGGCGCATGACCGGCTGCAGGAGGGAACCGAGGTCGCGGTCGGGCTGCCGCGCAACCTGTTCCCCTTGGCGACCGGCGCCGCCCATTCGATCCTGATCGGCGGCGGTATCGGCATCACCCCGATGATCGCCATGGCCCATGCCCTGGCGGCGGCGGGCAGCAGTTTCGAGCTGCATTACTGCGGCCGCAGCCGCGATGCCTGCGCCTTCCTGAACGAACTGGCCGAAGCCGACTTCCGCGATCGCACCGCCCTGCATCTGGACGACGGCCCGGCCGGCCAGCGCCTCGACCTCCCCACCCTGCTCGGTTCCACGCCGGCCGGCACGCATCTCTATGTCTGCGGCCCGACCGGCTTCATGGACTGGGTGATCGGCGAGGCGACGAGCCTCGGCCTGCCCGCCGACCGCATCCACCGCGAATACTTCCAGGCGGAGGTCGCCACCGGCGGCGGCGCCTTCGATGTGGTGGCACAGCGCAGCGGCAAGACCGTGCGGGTGGCGGAGGACGAGACCATCGTCCAGGCGCTCGGCCGCATCGGCATCAAGGTGCAGATGTCCTGCGAACAGGGCGTGTGCGGCACCTGCCTGTGCAATGTGCTGGAGGGCACGCCCGACCACCGCGACGTCTTCCTGACCGACGAGGAGAAGGCCGACAACGACCAGATCCTGCTCTGCTGCTCGCGCGCCCGCAGCGACACGCTCGTCCTCGACATCTGATACTTTAAGGACTTCCGCCATGGTTGAGGTTTCCCGCTTCCGAAACGGCATGTCGATGCTGACCGGTGCCGTGAACATCATCACCACCGCCGGTCCCGGCGGCCGGGCCGGCTTCACCGCCACCGCAGTATGCAGCGTGACCGACCAGCCGCCGACCCTGCTGGTCTGCCTGAACCAGTCCTCCTTCGTGCATCGGGCCTTCACGGAGAATGGCGTGCTGTGCGTCAACCCGCTCTGCGGCGGCCAGCAATCCCTGTCGGAGGTGTTCTCCAACCGCGCCCTGTCGGCCGACCAACGCTTCGCCCATGCCGACTGGACCAGCCTGGAGACGGGCAGCCCGGCGCTGGCCGGCGCGCTGGTCAACTTCGACTGCCGCATCGTCGATACCCACAGCGTCGGCACCCACAGCGTCTTCTACTGTCAGGTCGTCGACATCCGCCAGCGCGAGGTCGACGGGGATGATCATCTCGGCCTCGTCTACTTCAACCGCGCCTACCACCGGCTGGGCGACACCTCGCGCGCGCTGCCCTGATCCTGACCACCCAGATCGGGGAGACCGACCCAGCATGGACGCCATCCGCATCATCAAAGACGAGCATTTCGCCATCGCCGCGGTGCTGCACGCCCTGCGCCACCAAATCCGCGCCATACGCGGCGGGTCCGCCCCCGACTTCCCCCTGCTTCATGCCATCCTGGACTACATCGTCAGCTATCCCGACCACTGGCACCATCCGAAGGAGGACCGCTTCCTCTTCGCCGCCGTCCGCCGCCGCGCGCCGGAGGCCGAAGTCCTGCTCGGCAAGCTGGAGCGCGAACACGCGCTGGGCTATCCGATGATCGAGACGCTGAAACGGCAGCTGTTCTGCTACGAGGCGGGCGACGATGGCGCGGCGGAGGATTTCTTCGCCACCGCCGAACGCTATGCCACGCTGGAATACGCCCATCTCCAGACCGAGGAGGAGCAGCTTCTCCCCCTGGCCGAACGGGTCCTGACGGAGGAGGACTGGCGGGAGATCGACGCCGCCTTCCGCGAGAACGACAATCCCCTTTTCGGCATCAAACCGAAGGATGAGGCGGAGCGGCTCTATCAACGCATTCTGGATCTGGCTCCGCCGCCGATCGGCTATGGGCGCCAGGATGGTTAGACCGAACTCTCAATTGGGGACCTCATCCGGCGGCCGTTGGTGAGCAGGCGGGCGATTGTCCGCGCGTCCGGCGCTCGCCGGCGATCTCGCGCAGGACCGACGTTGTTGCATCGAGGCGGTGGAACTTCTGACGGCGTGGCCGACGCTGTTGATTACGCGATGCGGATGGAGTCCGGGCGTCCG
>NZ_LGQU01000028.1:0-17536 GCF_003115935.1 Azospirillum sp. TSH20 | reverse complement strand
GCGGTTCTTCGGATTGGCGGGATCGCAGCGGCCCCATTGGCCGCCGGGTACGCCGGCGATCACCGGCACGCCGCGCGACCCGCCACAGCCAAGGACGGTCACGCGCATCGCGCCGGTTGATGCGCCGTCCACTGTCATGCAGCCGCCTTGTCGAACAGGCGGAAGAAATTGTCGGTGGTGACCCGCGCCAGTTCCTCCGCCGACACTCCCTTCACCTCCGCCACGCAGGCCGCGGTGTGGGCGACGTAAGCCGGCTCGTTGCGCTTGCCGCGGAAGGGGATCGGCGCGAGGTAAGGCGCATCCGTCTCCACCAGGATGCGGTCGAGCGGCACGTCCTTCACGATGGCGCGCAGGTCTTCCGACTTCTTGAAGGTGACGATCCCGGACAGCGACAGGCTGAAGCCGTACTTCACCGCCTCTTCCGCCAGCGCCCGGCCGGAGCTGAAGCAATGCAGCAGCCCCTTCACCGGCTGGCCGGCCGCTTCCTCCTTGACGATGCGCATGGTGTCGTCGTCGGCGTCGCGGGTGTGGATGATCAGCGGCAGGCCGGTCTCCAGGCTGGCGCGGATGTGCCGGCGGAAGCACTCCTGCTGCTGGTCGCGCGGGCTCTTGTCGTAGAAATAATCGAGCCCGGTTTCGCCGAGCCCGATCACCTTGGGATGGCGCGACAGCTCCACCAACGTTTCGGTCGTGGTGATGGCGAACTCCTCCTGCGCCTGATGGGGATGGACCCCCACCGAGCAGAGGATGTCGTCATAGCGCTCCGCCACCGCCAGGATGCGGTCGAACCGGCTGATGTAGGTGCAGATGGTGACCATCCGCCCGATGCCGGCCTGCCGGGCGCGGTCGACGACCGCGTCCAGTTCTTCGGCGAAATCGGGAAAGTCGAGATGGCAATGGCTGTCGACGAGCATCAGGGAACTCAGGCCTTCGGTTCTTCGACGTAACGCGGGAAGACACCCTGCGGCGTCGGCAGCGGCGTGCCGGCAGCCAGCGCCCCCGACGGACCCAGCGTGCCGAAGCCGCGCGCATCCGGTCCCAGCGCCAGCAGGTCGAGGATCTTCGCGGAGCTGTCCGGCATCACCGGCTGGGTCAGGATCGCCAGATGACGGATCGTCTCGGCCAGCACATACAGCACGGTCGCCATGCGCGCCGGGTCGGTCTTCTTCAGCGCCCACGGGGCCTGTTCGTCGACATAGCGGTTGGCGTCGCCGACCACGGCCCAGATGGCATCCAGCGCCTTGTGGAACGCCTGCGCCTTGATCTCCGCCCGGACGATGTCCAGCATGCCGTAGGCCGAGCCGAGCAGCGTGTTGTCAGCCTCGGTGAACGCGCCCGGCGTCGGCACGGTGGCGCCGCAGTTCTTGCCGATCATCGACAGGACGCGCTGCACCAGATTGCCGTAATCGTTGGCGAGGTTGCCGTTGATCCGGTTGACCATCTGCTTGTGCGAGAAGTCGCCGTCATTGCCGAACGGCACTTCGCGCAGCAGGAAATAGCGGGTCTGGTCGAGGCCGTAGGTGTTGACCAGCGTTTCCGGCGCGATGACGTTGCCGAGAGACTTCGACATCTTCTGGCCTTCGATCGTCCACCAGCCATGGGCGAAGACACGGCGGGGCGGCTGCAGGCCGGCGGCCATCAGGAAGGCCGGCCAATAGACGGCATGGAAGCGCAGGATGTCCTTGCCGACCATGTGCAGGTCGGCCGGCCAGTACTTGGCATACTCACCCGTCGTGTCGGGATAGCCGACGGCGGTGATGTAGTTCGCCAGCGCGTCGAGCCAGACATACATGATGTGGGCGTCGTCGCCCGGCACCGGGATGCCCCACTTGAAGGTGGTGCGGCTGACCGACAGGTCTTTAAGCCCCGACTTGACGAAGGACATCACCTCGTTGCGCTTGCCGGCCGGGGCGATGAAGTCCGGATTCTGTTCATAAAACTCGATCAGCCGATCCTGCCAAGCCGAGAGCTTGAAGAAGTAGGACGGCTCCTCCACCCACTCGCACTCGGCGCCGGTGGGGGCGATCTTCTTGCCCTCGGCATTGGTGGTCAGTTCGTCCTCGCCATAGAAGGCTTCGTCGCGAACCGAATACCAGCCGGCGTAGGAGCCGAGATAAATCTCGCCCTTCTCCTTCAACACCGTCCACAGCGCCTGCACCGACTTGACGTGGCGCGGCTCGGTGGTGCGGATGAAGTCGTCGTTGGAATAGTTCATCAGCGACACGAGATCGCGGAAATTCTGCGACACCCGGTCGGTGAATTCCTGCGGCGCGATGCCGGCCTTTTCCGCCGACTTCTCCACCTTCTGGCCATGCTCGTCGGTGCCGGTCAGGAACTTCACGTCATAGCCGTCGAGGCGCATGAACCGGGCGAGGACGTCGCAGGCAAGCGTCGTGTAAGCGTGGCCGATGTGCGGCACGTCGTTCACGTAATAAATCGGCGTCGTCAGATAGAAGGTCTTCGGCCCGGCCATTTGCGGCACTTTCTTTCAAGTCAGGTTCAACCGGCAGGTTCAAGAAACAACGCTAGGCGGCGGCCGTTTCCAGCGCTGCCAGTGCGTTCAGGACCACCTGCTTGCGGTCCAGGTTTGCGGATTCCGCGCGCGCGAAAAGACGCTGAACCTTTTCCCACACCTCCACCCAACGTTCAAGACCGCGAGCATTGGCCAACCGGGTCATCAGGGCGGCCTCGCCCGGCACCACCTCCGCTGGCCAGGACCCGCGGGCGAGCGACCGGGCGAAGCGGGCCAGCCACCAGACCAGCAACTCCGTCGCCGTCTCGAACATCCCGTCGTCCTGTTTGCGGGTCAGCTTGTCGCCGAAGGCGTGAGCGGCGACGATGTCGATGCGCGGCAGGTCGGACAGCAGCCCGACCATCTCGCGGTACAGCGCCAATCCACCGGCATCTGCCAGATCGATGGCGCGGCCGACGCTGCCCTCCGACAGGCGGGCCAGCGCCGGACGGTCGTCGGCGGCGATGTCCGGCCGGTGCTGCCCCAGCAGGTCGATGACGGTGTCTTCCGCCAGCGGCTTCAGCGTCAGCTTGCGGCAGCGCGAGCGGATGGTCGGCAGCATCCCGCCGGGATTGTCGCTGACCAGCAGCAGCAGGGCGCCGGGCGGCGGCTCTTCCAGGATTTTCAGGATGGCGTTCAGGCCGCTCAGGTTCATGCGGTCGGCGCCGTCGATCACCGCGACGCGCCAGCCACCTTCCGCCGAGGTGCGGCGCAGGAACGGACCGATCTTGCGCACGTCGTCCACCGCAATGTCGCGCTTCAACCGGCCCTTCTTCTCGTCGCGCTGGCGCTCGATGGTCAGAAGATCGGCATGGCCGCCCGACGCCACCCGGCGGAACACCGGATGATCCGGGCCGATGTGCAGCGAGGTGACGGGAGCGTTCCCGCCGAACAGACTGTCCCCTGGCGGATCCTGAGCCAGGACGAAGCGGGCGAAGCGGAAGGCCAGCGTCGCCTTGCCAATCCCCGGCGTACCGCCGATCAGCCAGGCGTGTGGCAGCCGGCCGGAATTCCAGGCCTCCAGCAGCAGCCGTTCCGCCTCCTCATGCCCGACGAGATCCGGGTTGCGCCGCGGGGCGAGCGCCTCTTCCGCGGCGGGGGCCGCCGGGGCAGGGGTGCGCGCCTTGCTCACGACACCAGTCCCAGCCGCCCGGCGACGGCGTTCCAGACGCGGGCCTGCACCCCGTCAAGATCGGCGTCGGCGTCCACCACCGCGCAGCGCTCCGGCTCCCGCCGGGCGATGTCGAGGAAGCCGTCGCGCAGCCGCTGGTGAAAGCCAATGTCCATCCGCTCATAGCGGTCCTCGCCGCCATGGCGCGACGCGGCGCGGCGCAGACCCGTCTCGACGCCGATGTCCAGGATCAGCGTCAGGTCGGGGCGGAACTCGCCCAATGCCGCCCGCTGCAGGGTTTCCACCAACTGGCGCCCCAGCCCCAGGCCATAGCCCTGATAGGCCATGGTGCTGTCGAAGAAGCGGTCGCACAGCACCCACCGCCCGGCCTCCAGCGCCGGCCACACCGTCCGTTCCAGATGGTCGCGGCGGGCGGCGGTGTGCAGCAGCGCCTCCGTCACCGGGCTCCAGCGGCCGGTCTCGCCGGTCACCAGCAGGCCGCGAATTTCCTCCGCTCCCGGCGATCCGCCCGGCTCGCGCGTCGTCACGACGTCGATGCCGCGGGCGCGCAGACCGTCGGCCAGACGGCGCAGCTGCGTCGACTTGCCGGCCCCTTCGCCGCCTTCCAGCGTGATGAAGCGGCCACGGTTGGCGGAGGCGGTGAAGGAGGTCGGCATGGTCGTCACGATTACAGGCTGTTGCCGAAGACGAGATATTTGGCGGCGGCGAAGGCGCGGCCGACGAAGCCGGCCTTCGGCACGTCCTGCGCCGCAACCACCGGTACCTCCTTGCCTGGGAAGCCGGGGGCGGAGATGACCAGCTTGCCGACAGTGTCGCCCTTCTTGATCGGGGCGGCAACCGGCGCGCTGCTGACCAGCGACACCTTCATGCCGGGGCGGTCGGCGCGGGCCATGGTGACGCTCAGGTTCTGCGGCACGGTGACCGGCACCATATCCTGCTCGCCCAGCCAGACCGGCACCTGCTCGATCGTCTCGCCGCCCTTGTAGAGGGTGTAGGAGGCGAATTCACGGAAGCCCCACTCGATCAGCCGGGCCGATTCGTCGGCGCGCGCCTGCATGCTGGGCAGGCCGTTGACCACCAGCAGCAACCGGCGCCCCTCGCGCTCGCCCGACGCGGTCAGGCCATAGCCGCCGGCCTCGGTGTGGCCGGTCTTCAGCCCGTCCACATTCATGTTGCGGTAGAGCAGCGGATTGCGGTTGCCCTGGGTGATGCCGTGATACTTGAACTCCCGGATCGAATCGTACTTGTAGAACTCCGGGAAATCCTTGATCAGGCGCTCGGCAAGGAGCGCGAGGTCACGGGCGGTCATATAGTGGTTCGGGTCGGGCCAGCCGGTGGCGTTGACGAAGTTGCTGTTCTTCAGCCCCAGCTCGCGCGCCTTCTTGTTCGCCTGCTCGGCGAACGCCCCTTCCGACCCGGCCAGCCCTTCGGCCAGCACGATGCAGGCGTCGTTGCCGGACTGGACGATCATGCCCTTCAGCAGGTCGTCGACCTTGATGTTGTTGTGAAGCTCCACAAACATCTTGGAGCCCTGCATCCGCCAAGCCCGCTCGCTCACCGGCAGCGTGCTCTCCAGCGTCAGGCGGCCGGCCTTGATCGCCTCGAAGACCATGTAGGCGGTCATGATCTTGCTCATCGACGAGGGCGCCATGCGCTCGTCGGCGTTCTTCTCGAACAGCACGGTGTCCGAGGTCAGATCGACCAGGATCGCCTGCTTGGCGATGGTGTCGATGGTCGCGGCCTGGACCGAGACCGCGGTGAAGCCGGCGCCAATCGTGGCCCCGGCCATCGCAATTCCGGCCGCAACGGCGACGGAACGGCCGAAAACGGCGCACAGGCGGACGACAACAGCGTTCATGGCAACAATCCTCCAAGGGCACTCGGTACAGGCATTGGGTCATTGGCGCTCGGGAAGAGCAGCCGGGAATGAGGTCGGGTGGACGGATCAATCCACCACGATTTTGGCCTCCGTAAGGCCGGCCTGGATGATCTGGTTCAGCAGGCTGTCGGCACGGTCCACAGTGTCCAGCGGGCCGACGCGGACGCGGTGCAGGGTCATGCCGGCCGACCGCGTCTGGCTCACGCTGGCGCGCTGACCGATGGCGGAAAGCCGGGCGCGGGCCTTCGCGACATTCTCCTCGCTGCCGAAGGCGCCGACCTGCACATAGATGGCCTCGTGCGCCCTCACCGGCAATTGCGCCACCACCGGGGCCGGAACGAAGCGTCCTTCCGACATGGAGCCGGCGACGGTCGTGGGCGGGGGAATGGGGGCGCCGACCACCGCCGGGCGGGCGGCAGCCAGTGTCGTCACCGGTCCGGCCGGCCCCGTCACCTCGATCCGGCCGCGCGGAGCGGCCTTCGGCGGCGGACCGTCGAGTTCGGCCAGCATCGGGGCGGGCGTGCTCTGGCGCGCGGCGGCGGCGATGGCGCGGCTTTCCTCCGCCAGGATCTGCACGCGCACCTTGGCGGTGCCGGGGCCGTCGAAGCCCAGCAGCTGGGCGCCGCGGCGCGACATGTCGATGATGCGGCCGTTGGCGTAGGGGCCGCGGTCGTTGACGCGCACCACGATGGAGCGGCCGTTGTCCAGGTTGGTCACCCGCACCAGACTGGGCATCGGCAGCGTCTTGTGCGCGGCGGTCAACTCGTTCTGATCGTAGATCTCGCCGTTGGCGGTATTCTTCTCATGGAAGCCGGGGCCGTACCACGAGGCGATGCCGGTCTCGTCGTAGCTGTAATCTTCCTTGGGATAGTACCAGACGCCGTTGATCTGATAGGGCTTGCCCACCTTGTAGACGCCGCTGGTCGGAAGGCCCGAGCCGGTGCCGGCGGGCTTCTGCGCGCAAGCGGCGAGCGCTGCCACGCCGACCAGCACGACGACCCTGCTCACCCCGCGCCAGCGACGCATCCGCCAAACCCCTTCCTTCCCCAAACCCGGCCGGAACGCCAGGGCGGCGGCACTCTAGCGGGTTGGCATCGCCGCGCCAATGCCTCGAACGCGGCAGAAACACGATGACACAGCCCGTACGCGGGCCGGACCCTCAGGGGCCGGGGAACAGGCTATCGGTGCGGCCCATCAGCCAATAGGCGGTCAGCCCGATCCATTCCCGCACCGCGTCGTCGAGGATCACCAGATTCTGTCCGAACTCGAACCGCAGGTACGGCTTGGCATCGTGGCGGGTGCGGTAATCGACGGGGTAGGGAATCACCTCCCACCCGATCTGCCGGAAGATGCCGACCGACCGCGGCATGTGCATGGCCGACGTGACGAGGACCCAGCGCTCCCCCGGTGCCGGCTTGACCATCTCCTTGCTGAAGACCGCGTTCTCCCAGGTGTTGCGGGAGTCCACCTCATAGATCACGCGGTCGGCGGGGATGCCGGCCTGGGCCAAGGCGGCGCGGGCGGTGACGTCCTCCTTGTACTCCTGCCCCAGCAGCCGGCCGGACCCGCCGGTGAAGACGGCCTTGGCCTCCGGATGGCGGCGGACGAGGTCGGCGAATCCCAGCACCCGCTCCGCCGCCTCATTGACGGAGGGATCGCCGCGGTCGGCCGTGATCGGCGGGTTGACCGCGCCGCCCAGCATGATGATGCCGTCGATCCGCCCCTCCGGCTCCACCCGCGGGAAGCGGTTCTCCAGCGGCAGGGCGACCAGCGCGCCCAGCCCCGTATACATGACCAGCAGAAGCAGCACCGCCGCCAGCGTCACCAGCCGCCGCCCGGCGCGCTGCCAGCGCCGCGTCCGCAACAGCACCGCCCCCAGCGCCACCGCCAGCACCAGCGCATTGCCGGGCGCGAAGACGCCCCACAGCAGCTTCGACAGGATGAAGGACAGCACCGGCACGCTCACGATGGTCAAGGGGGGGGAGGGGGCGGAGCATAAGCGGGGCGGTTGGGATGGGGCAACCGCGGTCGCTTTCAGTACCGTCAGCCTCCAACCGGCGTGCACAGCTCCACGAGGGTGCCGTCGGGGCAGCGGATGAAGGAGACGGTCTGTCCCCACGGCATGGCCTTCGGCGGTGCCTGTTCGGTGGCGCCGGCGGTTAGTGCGGCGGCGTGTGCCGCTTCCACATCGTCGGTGACCAGGGCGATCTCGACGCCCAACGGCTTGTCGCTGCCGCTGGCGAAGACATAGCCGGCGGAGTGATGCGAGAGTGCCAGTTCCTGGCTGGCGAAGGACAGGGTGGTGGTGCCGGTGTCCAACTCGCCATAGTCGCCCGTTTCGGCGAGGAAGCGGCGGTTCAGCCCGAAAGCCTTTTCGAAGAAGGCCAGCGATGCGGCGACATCGGGAACGTAGAGAATGGTGTAGCCGAATTTCATTGGACTTCTCGCAAAGGTTGGAATGCCTGGTGGAGCACTCTATCACGCCCGGTCGCGCCAGTACCCCCACACCGATGCCGGCGGCAGGTTCCGCAGCGTGAAGCCCAACCGCTCCCCCTTCAGCCCCAGCGCCCCGCGGTTCAGCGGCGAATGCGGCATGAAGCTGTAGAGCAGGAAGCGTCCGCCGGGCCGCAGGATGCGGAAGGTGGCGTCCAGAACCTCGCGCTGGAATTCCAGCGGGAAGGTGATCATCGGGATGCCGATCACCACCGTGCCGACCTTGCCGCACAGCGCTTCGCCCAGCAGGTCCGGCGCCTTGCGGCAATCGTCGGCGATGACGGTGACGGCGGGGCAGCGGGCGCGCAGATGGCGGGCGAGGTCGCGGTCGATCTCGAAACTGTAGAGCCGGTCGGCGGGGATGCCGGACTCCAGGATCGCGGCGGTGATCGGGCCGGTGCCGCCGCCGAACTCTACCACCGCTTCGCCCGGCTCACAGCGGATCTCGCGGGTGATCCGGCGGCGCAGCGCCGGTGAGGACGGGGCGACCGACCCCATCGCCCAGGGATCGGCCAGCCAGCGGCGGAAGAACAGCCAGGATTCGGAAAGCGACGCGGGCGCCGTCTGGGTCATCTCTGAGCCTCCCTGAATCGGGACAGCCCGGCGGCTGCCCTACAGCGGAGTTGCTGCCAGAAGTTGGTGACCTGCGTATGACAGCCCGCTCGCCACCAGCGTCAAAAACACCAGCGCCGCCACGGTCAGCCCCAGCCCAATGCCGATGGCGCCGCCGTCGCGCTCGATCAGCCCCAGCGAGATCAGCACCAGCGCGAAGCCCGGCAGCCAGCCGGTCAGCGGCAGCGGCACGATGCAGGTCAGCGTCAGGATGAACAGCAGAAGCCCGAACCAGCGCTCCTGATCGATGCGGGCGAGGCGGTGGAGCCGCGGCTTCAGCATCCGCTCGATCCCCGTCAGACGCGGCATGGCGGCGTCCAGCGTGCGCGCCGCCAGCCCGGTGCCGATGGAGCGGCGAAGCAGCCAGTCCGGCAGCCCCGCCCCGCGCCGGCCGAAGGCGAGCTGGGCGGTGTAGAGCACGATGGGGAGGTCGAACAGGCAGGACACGCCCAGCGGCACCGGTGCGATGGTGGGCAGCGACAGCGCCAGCAGGATAGTGCCGAGCGAGCGGTCGCCCAGCGCCCGGATCAGGTCGCCCAGCGTGACCCGCCCGGCCGGCAGGTTGGCGCGGAAGCGGGCCAGCACGTCCGACGTCCGCTCCTCCTCCATCGCATCGCACAGCGCGGGCAGGGCGACGGTGCCGTCGCGCTGCTGCTCGCCGGCCTCATCGGCGAGCGGGTGGTCGATGTGGTGATCGGCGTTCAAACGCCGGCCTCCGCCGCGGCGCTCTCGTAGAGTTCGAGCGCCTCCAGCCAGGTTTCTTCCGCGGTCGCCAGCTTCTTCTCCACCGTGCCCAGGTCGATCTGCAGCTTGGTCAGCTTGTCCGACGGGCCGCTGTAGAGCGCGGGGTCGGCCATTTTCGCCTCGATCTTGCGCTTCTCCTCGCTCAGCTTGGTCACCAGCGCCTCGGCGTCGGTGGCCTTGCGTTTCAAGGGCGCGAGCGCCGTACGCGCCTCGGCGGCGGCGCGGCGCTGGTCCTTCTTGTTCGGCCCGGCGTCGCGCTCGACACCACCC
Organism: Azospirillum sp. TSH20; assembly: GCF_003115935.1. NCBI lineage: Bacteria > Pseudomonadati > Pseudomonadota > Alphaproteobacteria > Rhodospirillales > Azospirillaceae > Azospirillum > Azospirillum sp. TSH20. Next base: position 7,894 of record NZ_LGQU01000028.1, on the reverse strand, counting down.
TTCGCCACCGCCCGCTCCGCCTTGGCGCGGTCGAGCAGATAGCGGCGGTAGTCGTCGAGATCGCCGTCATAGGCCTGCACCGTGCCGTCGGCGACCAGCAGCAGCCGGTCCACCGTCATCTCGATCAGGTGCGGGTCGTGGCTGATGATGATGACGGCGCCGGGGAAGTCGTTGATCGCCTCGATCAGCGCTTCGCGGCTGTCGATGTCCAGATGGTTGGTCGGTTCGTCCAGCATCAGGATGTGCGGGACTTCCCGGCTCATCAGCGCCAGCAGAAGCCGGGCCTTCTCGCCACCCGACAGGTTGGCGATCTTGGTCTCCGCCTTCGCCTGGGGGAAGCCGAAGCGGCCCAGATGGGCGCGCACCTTCTCCTCCAGCGCCAGCGGCATGATGCGCTGGGTCTGCTGGATCGGCGTCAGCGACAGGTCCAGTTCCTCGGCCTGATGCTGGGCGAAATAGCCGATGCGCAGCTTGGACGACCGCCGCATCTCGCCGGCCATCGGCTGCAGCCGGTTGGCCAGCAGCTTGACCAGCGTCGACTTGCCGTTGCCGTTGGCGCCCAAGAGGCCGATGCGGTCCTCCATGTCGATGCGCAGGTTGACCCGTCGCAGGATCACCTTGTCGCCATAGCCGATGCTCACCCCCTCCAGCGCGATCAGCGGCGGCGCCAGCTCGTCGGGCGGCGGGAAGTTGAAGACGACCTCGGGATCGTCCTCCATCAGCGTGATCGACTCCATCTTCTCCAGCAGCTTCAGGCGGCTCTGCGCCTGACGGGCCTTGCTGGCCTTGAAGCGGAAGCGGTCGACATAGGACATCATGTGCTTGCGCCGCGCCTCCTGCTTGGCGGCCATGGAGGCGATGCGCTCCTGGTTGGCGCGGCGCTGCGCCAGGAACTGGTCGTAATTGCCGCTGTAGGTGACGAGCTTGCCCTGGTCGATGTGGATCGTCGTGGTCGGCACCGCATTCAGCAGCTCGCGGTCATGACTGACCAGCAGGATGGTGTGCGGGTAGTTCTTCAGATAACCCTCGAGCCAGATGGTCGCTTCGAGGTCGAGGTGGTTGGTCGGCTCGTCCAGCAGCAGCAGGTCGGGGCGGGAGAACAGCACGCCGGCAAGCGCCACGCGCATCCGCCAGCCGCCGGAGAAATCGGAACAGGGCCGCTGTTGCGCCTCGGCGTCGAATCCCAGGCCGGACAGCACCTGTGCGGCGCGCGACGGGGCGGAATGCGCCTCGATGTCGGCGAGCCTCGCGTGGATTTCGCCGATGCGCATCGGGTCGGTCGCCGTCTCGGCCTCCGCCAGCAGGGCGGTGCGTTCGGTGTCGGCAGCAAGCACGGCGTCGATCAGCAAGGTCGGGCCGCTGGGGGCCTCCTGCGCCACCATGCCCATCCGCATGCCGGCCGGCAGGGTGACGGCGCCGGCATCCGTCTGCAGCTGGCCCGAGATCAGCTTCAGCAGGGTCGATTTCCCGGTGCCGTTGCGCCCGACCAGCGCCACGCGGTGCCCTTTGGACACCACCGCCGTCGCGTGGTCGAACAACACTCGGCCGCCGAAGCGGAAGGTCAGGTCATTGATGTGCAGCATAGCGCGCGAGGATGTAGCACGAGGGGCCGCGGATTTGAAGCGGGGGCCGGCGAATGGCACGGCTTTGTCCCGTGCGGGACGGCCCGGATGCCGGGCCTGCAGCCGGTCGCGGGGCAACGAATTTGTTTGAACACGACTATTCCGGAGAACGGAATCGCCACCCGGTCTTTTTTAATTGAACGTTCAATCAACAAAAATCAGTCTGTCCTCGTGGAATGATCGTGCAGCGATCCAATGCACCTCTGGGACCCGGAATCAGGGAGACGGGACATGATGCGATTCGGACGGCAGGCCCATTACATCCACGGCCGTCCTGTTGAAGGCGAGGGTGAGGAGCGTTTCGCCACCGTCAATCCGGCGACCGGGGAAACTCTGGCCGAGGTGGCGCAGGCGACATCCGCCGATGTGGACCGCGCCGTCGACAGCGCCTGCGCCGGGCAGGCGGTGTGGGCGGCGATGACGGCGATGGAGCGGGCGCGGATGCTGCGCCGGGCCGTCGCCCTGCTGCGCGAGCGCAACGACGCGCTTGCGGAAATCGAAACGCTGGACACCGGCAAGCCGCTGAGCGAGACGCGGGCGGTCGACATCGTCACCGGTGCCGACGTGCTGGAATATTACGCCGGCCTCGCCCCGGCGCTGGAAGGCCGCCAGATCCCGCTGCGCCCGACCTCCTTCGTCTACACCCGCCGCGAGCCGCTGGGGGTGGTGGCCGGCATCGGCGCCTGGAACTACCCGATCCAGATCGCGCTGTGGAAATCGGCTCCGGCGCTGGCCGCCGGCAACGCCATGATCTTCAAGCCGAGCGAGGTGACGCCGCTGACCGCCCTGCATCTTGCGGCGATCTACAGCGAGGCCGGGCTGCCCGACGGCGTGTTCAACGTCCTGCAGGGTGACGGCCGGGTCGGCGCCATGCTGGCCAACCATCCTGGCATCGAGAAGCTGTCCTTCACCGGCGGGGTTGAGACCGGCAAGCGGGTGATGGCCGCGGCGGGCGGATCGACCCTGAAGGAGGTGACGATGGAGCTGGGCGGGAAATCGCCGCTGATCGTCTTCGCCGACGCCGATCCCAACCGCGCCGCCGACATCGCCATGATGGCGAACTTCTACAGCTCCGGTCAGGTCTGCACCAACGGCACCCGCGTCTTTGTCCACCGCAGCATCGCGGCTGCGTTCGAGGACCGGCTGATGGCCCGCGTGCGCCGCATCCGCATGGGCGATCCGCTGGACCCCGACACCAATTTCGGTCCGCTCGCCAGCTTCTCCCACCGCGACAAGGTGCTGCGCTACATCGAGGCCGGCAAGGCGGAGGGCGCGCGGCTCCTGGCCGGCGGCGGCGTTCCGGAGGGGGCCGCCTTCGCGCGCGGTGCCTATGTGGCGCCCACGGTCTTCACCGACTGCCACGACGGCATGACCATCGTGCGCGAGGAGATCTTCGGCCCCGTCCTGTCGATCCTGACCTTCGACGACGAGGAGGAGGTCATCACGCGGGCCAACGCCACCAGCTACGGCCTTGCCGCCGGACTGGTCACCACCGATCTGGCCTGCGCCCACCGGGTGATCCACCGGCTGGAGGCCGGCATCTGCTGGATCAACAGCTGGGGTGAATCGCCGCCGGAGATGCCGGTCGGCGGCTACAAGCAGTCGGGCATCGGCCGCGAGAACGGGGTCGAGACGCTGGACCACTACACCCGCGTGAAGTCGGTCCAGGTCGAGTTGGGAGCCTACTCCTCAGTGTTCTGAGCCGTCTTTCAGAAAAGGCCACCTTTCGAAAAAGGGGTGTTCGATGTCGAATTCACCGACCTCCGGGGCCGCTGCGCCGGAGAACGGCACCGCTGTGCCCGCCGCCATGTCCACGATAGCCCCTGCGGCGCGCGAGTATGACTACATCATCGTCGGCGCCGGGTCGGCGGGCAACGTCCTCGCCTGCCGTCTGACGGAGGATGCCGGCGTCAGCGTCCTGCTGCTGGAGGCGGGTGGACCCGACCACCGGCTGGATTACCGCACCCAGATGCCGGCGGCGCTGGCCTTTCCGCTGCAGGGCCGCCGCTACAACTGGGCCTATGAGACCGAACCCGAACCGCACATGGAGAACCGCCGGATGGAGTGCGGGCGCGGCAAGGGGCTGGGCGGTTCGTCGCTGATCAACGGCATGTGCTACATTCGCGGCAATGCGTTGGACTATGACGGCTGGGCCGAGCTGCCGGGGCTGGAGGACTGGAGCTATCTCGACTGCCTGCCCTATTTCCGCAAGGCGGAGACGCGCGACATCGGCCCCAATGCCTATCACGGCGGCGACGGACCGCTGTTCGTCACCACCGCCAAGCCGGGCGTCAATCCGCTTTACGAGGCGATGGTGGAGGCGGGGGCGCAGGCCGGCTATGGCCGCACCGACGATCTGAACGGCTACCGCCAGGAGGGTTTCGGCCCGATGGACCGCACCGTGACCGCGCAGGGCCGGCGCTGCAGCACGGCCCGCGGCTATCTCGACCGGGCGCGGGGGCGGCCGGGGCTGACCATCGTCACCCACGCGATGACCGACCGCATCCTGTTCGACGGACGCCGCGCCGTCGGCGTCGCCTATCTGCGCAACGGCACGCCGGTGACGGCGCGGGCGCGGCGGGAGGTGCTGCTGTGCGCTGGTGCCATCGCCTCTCCGGCGATCCTGCAACGCTCAGGCGTGGGGCCGTCGCCACTGCTGCGCGAGCTGGGTGTGCCGGCGGTGATCGACCTGCCGGGAGTCGGCGGCGATCTCCAGGACCATCTGGAGATGTACATCCAGTATGAATGCCGCCAGCCGGTGTCGCTCTATCCCGCGCTGAAATGGTGGAACCAGCCGGCCATCGGCGCCGAATGGCTGTTCCTGGGCACCGGCATCGGCGCCAGCAACCAGTTCGAGGCCGGCGGCTTCATCCGCACCGGCGACGACGTGCCCTGGCCCAACATCCAGTACCATTTCCTCCCCGTCGCCATCAGCTACAACGGCACCAACGCGGTGGAGGCGCACGGCTTCCAGGCTCATGTCGGCTCGATGCGCTCGCCCAGCAAGGGGCGGGTCCATGCCCGGTCGCGCGATCCGGGGCAGGCGCCGAGCATCCTGTTCAACTACATGGCCGATCCGCAGGACTGGCGGGAGTTCCGCGCCGGCATCCGCATCACCCGCGACATCATGCGGCAGCGCGCCCTGGCTCCCTATCGTGGGGAGGAGATCAGCCCCGGCGTCCATTGCGTCACCGACGCCGACCTCGACGCCTTCGTCCGCCATCACGCCGAGACGGCCTATCACCCCTGCGGCACCTGCCGGATGGGGACCGACGACGGCGCGGTGGTGGATGGTCAGGGCCGGGTGCATGGGCTGGAGGGCCTGCGCGTCATCGACGCCTCGATCATGCCGCGCATCGTTACCGGCAACCTGAACGCGCCCACCATCATGATGGCGGAGAAGCTCGCCGACGCGGTGCGCGGCCGTCCGCCGCTGCCGCGCGCCGACGTCCCCTATTACGTCGCCGAGGCCGCCATCAACGAAAAGGAGACCCGGAAGGAGAGCCAGAGGGAACAACGACTGCGGGCCTGACCCCGCAAGCCGACAACGACAACCACAAGCAAGGAGAACAGGGATATGGGCAATACATTCGGTAAACTCTGCGGTCTGGCCGTCGGCCTGATGCTGGCAACCGGGACTGCCGCCCTGCCGGCGGTCGCCGCCGATCCGGCATCCTGCAAGGCGGTGCGTTTCGGCGACGTGGGATGGACCGACATCGCGGCGACGACGGCGCTCGCGTCGGTCACGCTGGAGGCGCTGGGCTACCAGCCGACCACCAGCATCTCGTCGGTGCCGGTCGTCTATCTCGGGCTGAAGACCAAGTCGCTGGACGTGTTCCTCGGCAACTGGATGCCCACCATGGAGACCTTCATCAAACCGGTGCTGGAGGACGGCTCCGTCGAGGTGACGCGCGTCAACCTGGAAGGCGCCAAATACACGCTGGCCGTGCCGACCTATGCCGCCGAGGCCGGGCTGAAGAGCTTCAAGGATCTGGCGAAGTACAAGGACAAGCTGGACGGCAAGATCTACGGCATCGAGGCCGGCAATGACGGCAACCTCGTCATCGACAAGATGCTGAAGGCCGACGCCTTCGGGCTGAAGGACTTCAAGATGGTGGAATCCAGCGAGGCCGGCATGCTGGCCGAGGTGAAGCGGGCGGTCCGGTCCAAGAAGTGGATCGTCTTCCTGGGCTGGGCGCCGCACCCGATGAACAAGACGATGGACATCACCTATCTGGCCGACGGCGACGACTGGTTCGGCCCGAATTTCGGCGGCGCCACCGTCAGCACCAACGTGCGCAAGGGCTATGCCGCCGAATGCCCGAATGTCGGCAAGTTCCTGTCCAATCTGGTCTTCACCCTGGACATGGAGAATTCGGTGATGGACGGCATCATGAACGGCGGCCGCAAGCCGGAAGCGGTGGCCGCCGATTGGCTGAAGAAGAATCCCGCCATCCTGAAGACCTGGCTGTCCGGCGTCACCACGCTGGACGGAAAGGACGGTCTGGCCGCTGCACAGGCCAAGCTGGGCGCGCTGAAATCCTGACCTGACTCCGTGTTTCCGCAATGCCTCCTCGACTCCGGCCGCGACGGGATGCCGTCGCGGCCGCTTTTTTTCGGGAGGCAGGCGACGCCCGCCCCCCAACGAACGCCTTGCCGCGCCGCGAAAGCGCCTCTATAAAGCGGCCCATCCGGCGCCCCGGTCTTCCGGCGGCGCCTGCGTGTTTTTAAATCGGCGAAAAGCCCCATTCCCGCAGGAGTCACCACCATGGCCGTCGAACGGACCCTCTCGATCATCAAGCCCGATGCCACCCGCCGCAACCTGACCGGCAAGATCAACGCCAAGTTCGAAGACGGCGGCCTGCGCATCATCGCCCAGAAGCGCGTCCAGCTGTCGAAGGCCCAGGCCGAGCAGTTCTACGGCGTGCATCGCGAGCGTCCGTTCTTCGGCGATCTGGTCTCCTTCATGATCTCCGGTCCGGTGGTGCTGCAGGTTCTGGAAGGCGAGAACGCCATCGCCCGCAACCGCGAGATCATGGGCGCCACCAACCCGGCCAACGCCGCCGAGGGCACCATCCGTAAGGAGTTCGCCGAGTCGATCGAGGCCAACTCGGTCCACGGTTCGGACGCCCCGGAGACCGCCGCCCAGGAGATCGCCTTCTTCTTCGCCGGCATCGAGCTGGTCGGCTGATCCTGCGCGCTTGACCTTCGTCAGGCTTGCCGAAAGGGCCGCTCCCGAGAGGGGGCGGCCCTTTTTGCGTTTTGCGTCAAGCTCTGGCAGTATCGGGGGCCATGAACATGTTGCCCCGCAGACGCCGGGGCCGATCCCGACAGGAGTTGCCCGCGATGGAATCCCAATCCGCAAAGCCGATCATCGCGGCGCTGCTGCAACCGCTGCCGGTGCTGACCCAGCCGCAGGCCCGCAACGACCTGTCCGACGAATCCGTGGTGCGGCTGCTGGTCCGCCAGTTCATCGACCTCAGCCTGGACGCCTTCAATCAGGTTCTCCAGGGCAAGCTCGACCAGGACGAGGCGGTGGACGGCATCAACCGTCAGGCCATCGCGCTCAACTCCGTCTTCCTCGGCACCAGCGGCTTCGAATCCGTCATCACCCATCCGTGGAACACGCCGGAACAGTTGGGCGCCTTCCTGAAGGATGTGGTGGCGCTGGAATATCCGGAGGACGACTGCGTCCGCGCCATGCTGATCCATCTGGCGACCCAGGTGATGCACGCGCTGCGCCTTCCCGACGAGGAGCGCAACGAGGAGGTGGAGGCGCTGACTCTCGACGCCGCCGACCTGCTGCTCGGCCGCGCCCCGGAAGACGACGGCGAGATCGACATCGACATCGACGTCTGAGCGGTCGCCTCCAGCATCCCGGCGGCTTCACCCCGCCGGGTTCAGGTTCACCTCGATCAGCACCGTGTCCTCGATGAAGTCAGCGCTGTGCCAGGCCTCGGGGTCGAAGCGGATGACCATCCCAGGCCGCAAGTCCACCGGGCCGGCTTCGCAGGTCAGCAGGGCGCGGCCTTCCACGACGATGACGAACTGTTCGTGCGCATGGGCGTAGCGCGGGGCGGCGGTCCCGGCCTTGATGACGATGTGCTTCAGCGACGCACCGGTGCCGGGAAAGCTGCGCCGCTCCACGCCGTCCGCCGTCTGGGCCGGCAGGTTGCTCCAGGTGATCACGTCGGCCTTCGGGGCGCCAGTGGGAGTAGCGGGGGGAGTGGCGGGGGGCATGGTGGGGTCCTTCCTTGCGAAACTCACCGGCT
>NZ_LGQU01000004.1:0-17758 GCF_003115935.1 Azospirillum sp. TSH20 | reverse complement strand
CGATCGGTTCCGGTCCCTTCCGCTTCCTGGCCGACGAATGGGTGCCGGGCAGCCGCGCGGTCTATGCCAAGTTCGACGGCTACGTGCCACGCAACGAGGCGCCCGACTGCACCTCCGGCGGCAAGATCGTCTACGTCGACCGGCTGGAGTGGCACGTCATCCCCGACGCCGCGACGGCGACGGCGGCGCTCCAGCGCGGCGAGGTCGATTGGTACAGCCAGCCGGATCTGACGCTGTTGCCTTTGCTGAAACAGGATCGCGACGTGATCGTCGAGGCGTTCGACGATCTCGGCTACATGACCATCCTGCGCTTCAACCAACTGCAACCGCCGTTCGACCGTCTGGAGATGCGCCAAGCGGTCCAAATGGCCGTGAATCAGGTCGATTACCTCCAGGCGCAGGTCGGCATGCCCGATCTGTACAAGGAATGCCGATCGACCTTCTTCTGCGGCACGACGATGTCCACCGGCGCCGGCTCGGAGGTGATGACCGCCAATTTCGAGAAGGCCAGGACGCTGCTGGAATCCTCCTACAAGGGCGAGAAGGTGGCGATCCTGACCGCCACCGACCTTTCCTGGCTGCATGCCGCCTCGCTGGTGACGGAAGATTTGCTGAAGCGCATGGGGGTGAATGTCGAGTTGCAGGCGATGGACCTCGGCACCTTCTTCAAGCGCCGAACCAGCATGGAGCCGGTGGACAAGGGCGGCTGGTCGATCTTCCACACCGGGACCAGCGTCACCGATGTCATGGATCCGGCGACCCATCTCGCCCTGCGCGGCAATGGTCGCCAGGGCTGGCCGGGCTGGCCGACCGACCCGATCATGGAGCAGCTGCGCAGCGACTGGATGGCGGCATCCGGACCGGAGCAGGACGCCATCACCAGGAAGGTTGAGGCACATGCCTTCGCCGCGGTGCCATTCGTTCCGCTGGGGCAGTTCCAGACCCCGTCCGCCCGGCGGCGCACCGTGACCGGCATGCTGAAGGCACCCCTGCCGCTCGCCTGGAACATCAAGGTCGCCTGAGCCGGTCCGCCGCCTCCGCCAGAAACCGCAGCCGGGAAACACAGCCGCCATGTCCGAAGCGTCGTTCGACTTCACGCGCCTCCTCGCACCCACGGCCGCTGCTCCCGCGCCGTTTCCGGCCGGCCTTCCCCGATACCCGTTCGTCGGCGGGCACAACGATCCGGAGCAGGTGCCGGCGGAGCTGATCGCCGAGGCGGCGGCGGCCGTCATCAGGCGCGAAGGCGCCGATCTCGCCAAATACCATCTCGGCCGCGGACCGCTCGGTGTCCCGGCTCTGCGCCAGTGCGTGGTCGACAAGCTTGCGAAGCGCCGCGGCATTATAACGACGATTGACGAGGTGCTGATCACCAGCGGATCGAATCAGGCGATTGATTTCCTCTGCCGAACCATGGTCGCGCCGGGTGACACCGTCCTGGCCGAGGAGCACTGCTATGAAGGTGCCCTGAAGCGTTTCCAGGCGGCGGGGGCGCGGGTTCTGCCGATGGCGATGGACGCCGACGGCATCGTGGTGGAAGTGCTGGCCGCGCAGTTGGAATGGCTGGCCTCCGGCGGCCTGAAGCCGAGATTCATCTACACGATCCCGACCGTGCAGAATCCGACCGGCAGCATCCTGCCGACCGACCGGCGGGAGGCCCTGATCGCGCTGGCGCGGCTCCACGACCTCGCGATCCTGGAAGACGACTGCTACGCCGATCTGGTCTGGCTGGACCAGAACCCCGGCCCCGCCCTGAAGGCCCTGGCGCCGGAGCGGGTGCTCTATATCGGATCCTTCTCCAAATCCTTCGCTCCCGCCGTGCGGCTCGGCTACCTGATCGCGCCCTGGCCCCTGATGAGCCGCATTCTTCCGGCCAAGACCGATGCGGGAACCGGAGCGCTGGACCAGATGATCGTCGCCGAATATCTGTCCCGCCAGCCGGACGAGCTGATCGAGCGGTTGCGCTCGGCGCTCCATGCCAAGATGAGGGTGATGATCGAGGCGGTCGAGCGGGAGTTCGGCACCGCCGTCGAATGCCGGGCGCCGAAGGGCGGGATCTTCGTCTGGCTGAAGCTGCCGGACCATGTCGATGTCCGCACGCTGGTGGCCCCGGCCGAGCAGGCCGGGCTGGTGTTCAACCCCGGCCCTTCCTGGGCGGTGGAACCGGAGGCCGCCCGCTCCTTCCTGCGGCTGTGCTTCGCCCTGCCGACCGAGGATCAGATCGTCGAAGGCGTCGCCACGCTGGCCCGCATCTGCTTCCAGCAGACCGGCATTCCGGCAATCGCCGGAAACCGCCGTCTCGACGCCTGAGCCGGGCCGTCCCTTTCCCCGTGACGCGGCGTCCAGGCCGCGCAATCAGCCGATTGGATCGAGCGATGAAGCTCTTCATGGCAGCCCTTGCCACGGAAACCAATACCTTCTCCCCCATACCGTCGGGCCGGACGGCCTTCCATGGCCGGGAGTATTTTCGCGGCGACGGCAGCCTGCATCCCCCCAGGCTTGGCAACGTGCCGCTGATCGAATGGCGCCGCCTTGCGGAAGCCGATGGATGGGAGGTCGCCGAGAGCCTGTGCGCTTTCGCCACCCCGGCCGGCAGCACGCAGAAGCCGGTCTATGAGGGGCTGCGCGAAGAAATCCTCGACGATCTGTGCCGTGCCATGCCGGTTGATGTCGTGCTGCTGTTCCTGCATGGCGCGATGGTCGCCGACGGTTACGACGACTGCGAGGGGGATGTCCTCGAAAAGGTCCGCGCCATCGTCGGTCCGGACGTGCCGGTCGGCGTAGAGATCGACCTGCATTGTCATCTGACCGAACGGATGCGGGCGAATGCCGACGTCATCGTCGCCTTCAAGGAGTATCCGCACACCGACATCCCGGCACGGGCGCAGCAGCTTTACCGGCTGTGCAAATCGGCGCAGCGTGGCGAGATCAGGCCGGTGATGGCGCTCCACGATTGCCGGATGATCGGGGTGTGGCGTCCGCCCTTCGAGCCGATGCGGTCGCTGGTGCAGGAGATGACCGATCAGGAGGGCCGGGACCGCATCCTGTCGGTTTCCTTCGGGCATGGTTTTCCCTGGGCCGACATTCCGGACGTCGGCGCCAAGATGCTGGTCGTCGCCGACGGCGATCCGGACAAGGCCCGACAGGTCGCCGAGCGGTTCGCGCGCAGGATCTGGGAACTGCGCGACGTCACCCCCCAGCGCTACGACACCATCGATGAGGCCATCGACATCGCCCTGGCCGTGACGTCCGTCGATGGCTCCCGGCCGGTGGTGCTGGCCGACGTGGCCGACAATGCCGGCGCCGGGGCCCCGTCCGACAACACCGCGGTCCTTCACCGCCTGATCGCGCGCGGAATTTCCGGGGTCGCCAGCGGCTGCTACTGGGATCCGGTGGCGGTCGGCTTCTGCCTGGAGGCCGGCGTCGGGGCGACGTTCGACCTGCGGGTCGGCGGCAAGACCGGCGTCGCCTCCGGCCTTCCGGTGGATCTGCGGGTCACCGTCATGGGGCTGTCGGAAGACCATTCGCAACGCTCCCTGGGGGGTGGGCGCTCCAGCTACGGGCCGAGCGCCTGGGTGCGCGGCTGCGAGCCGGGAAAAGGGAAGGGAATCGACCTGATCCTCACCTCGGTGCGCCAGCAGACCCATTCGTCGGAGGCCTTTACCGGCCTGGGCTGCACGCTCGACGACAAGCGGATCATCGTCGTCAAATCGATGCAGCATTTCTATACCGGCTTCGCGCCGCTTGCCGCCGACGTGCGCTATGTCGCGGCGCCGGGGGCGGTGGCGCCCGATTTCGCCTCGCTGCCCTACACCCGCCGCGCGCCGGATTACTGGCCGCGGGTCGCCGATCCATTCTCCGCGCATGGCGGCGGGGCCGGCTCGTGAGCTTCGCGTCCAGAAGCATGGTCGGCAGCGGTTCTCCGGCAGCGCCACGCCGGACCATGGCCGGTCAGGCCGTGCTGCTGATGATCGTCACCGCGGTCGTGATCCCGGTGTTGAACGCCACCGTGAAGTATCTCGGGGGCCGCTATCCGGTCGCCGAATTGCAATGGCTGCGCTATGCCGGCCACTTCCTGTTCATGATGGTGGTCTTCCTTCCGCGCTACCGGTGGGCGCTGTTCCGCACGCGGCGGCCGGATTTGCAGGCGGCGCGCTCGGTACTGTTCTGCGCCTCCTCCCTGATCATGTTCTATGCGTTGGAGCACACCCCGCTGGCGACCGCCACGGCGATCGGCTTCACCGCACCGCTGATGGTGACGGCGCTGGCGCCGCTTCTGCTGCGCGAAAACGTCGGACCGGTGCGGCTTTGCGCGGTGGTCGTCGGCTTCGTCGGGGCGCTGATCGTGGTGCGGCCGGGCTACAGCCCGCTGCACTGGTCGGCCGCCCTGATCTTCCTCAGCGCCATGACCTCCGCGCTGACGCAGATCCTGTCGCGCAAGCTCTCCGGACAGGATCCGTCCGCCACCTCCAGCACCTACATGGTGCTGCTGGGCTTCGTCCTCAGCAGCATCCCGGTTCCCTTCGTCTGGGTGCCGCCGGCCGGCCTCCGCGACGCCATTCTGTTTCTGGCGCTCGGCACGCTCGGCGGGTTCGGTCACTATTGCCTGGTCCGCGCCTTCGAGGTGGCGCCCGCGCCCTTCGTCGCCCCCTTCATCTATCTGCAGATCTTCGGCGCCGCCGCGCTCGGCTGGCTGGCCTTCGGACAGCTGCCCGATCTTTGGACCTGGGTCGGATCGGCCGTGATCATCGCCAGCGGTATCGTGGTCCTGCTGCGCGAACGGCGGCGCGGCAGCACGGTCGCGGCGCAAGCCACCGGCGACGACTGACTCGTTTCCCGGCTTCCCTTCGATGATTTTGAAAGGATGTTCACCATGAACAGCAGCCTGTCCAACACGACCTCTCTGCGCACCGCCATCCTGGAGGTCGTGGACTCGAAGGCCCCGGCCTTTCATGACCTCTCCGACCGGATCTGGGGATATGCCGAACTCGGCTATTGCGAGTTCAAGTCGATGGAAGCGCAGATCGAAGCCCTGGCGGCCGAGGGCTTCCGGATCACCCGCAATGTCGGCGGGGTGCCGACCGCCTTCATGGCCGAAGCCGGATCCGGCGGGCCAGTGGTCGCATTGCTCGGGGAGTTCGATGCCCTGGCCGGCCTCAGCCAGGTGGCGGGCGCCACCGCGCCGCGGGCGGAAGTCGCCGAGGCGCCGGGGCACGGCTGCGGGCACAACCTGCTGGGCTCCGGCGCGGCGCTCGGCGCTGCCGCACTTGCGGCGGCCCTGACCCGCGAAGGCCTGCCCGGCCGGGTGCGGTATTACGGCTGCCCGGCGGAGGAGGGCGGCGGCGGCAAGGCCTTCATGGCGCGCGGCGGTGCCTTCGATGATGTCGATCTCGCCCTGACCTGGCATCCGGCGGCCTATACCGGGATGAATTTCGCCGACACCCTGGCCTTCCTCCAGGCTTCGGTGCGCTTCACCGGGCGGGCGGCTCACGCCGGCCTGTCGCCGCATCTCGGCCGCAGCGCGCTCGATGCGGTCGAGCTGATGAATGTCGGCGTCAATTACATGCGCGAGCACATGATCCCGGAAGCCCGCGTCCATTACGCCTACCGCGATGCCGGCGGCCGTGCCGCCAACGTCGTCCAGGCGAATGCGGAGATCGCCTACGTCGTTCGCGCTCCCGACCTCAATCAGCTCTGGCAGCTGTTCGAGCGTGTGAAGAAGATCGCGGAAGGTGCCGCCCTGATGACGGAGACGACGGTGGAGGTGCGGGTCGAGTCCGGCATGTCCAACGTGCTGCTCAACCGGACCCTCGGCGACGCCCTGTATCGCCGCATGCAGGATGTCGGCGGGGTCCGGTTCGACGAGGATGATTTCAGGACGGCGCAGGCCTTCATGGAAACCCTCTCGGCGGAGGATCTCCGGCATGTCCGCACCAAGGGATTCGGCTCCGGCTCGGTGCCGGAGCGCAGCCTGCATGACGGCGTGGCGCCGTTCGACGGCACCCGCACGCGCAATTTCGGTTCGACCGACGTCGGGGACGTCAGCTGGGTGGTGCCAACCGCGCAATTCTGGGGAGCGACCTGTGCGATGGGCACGCCGTTCCATTCCTGGCAGCTGGTCGCTCAGGGCAAGCTGCCGGGCGCGCACAAGGGCATGACCAACGCGGCGTCGATCCTGGCGCTGACGGCGCTGGACGCGCTTGCCGATCCCGACCTGATCGCCAAGGCGAAGGAGGAGTTCCGCACCCTCACCGGTGGCCGTCCCTACCAGTGCCCGGTCCCAGCGGATGTCCAGCCGCCGCTCCCAGCGACGGCGGCCTGAGGGCGGAAGGACGGATCAATGCACAGAATCGTCTTTCTCGACCGTGCCACCCTGGCGCCGCAGATCCGTCTGCGGCGCCCCTCCTTCGACCATCGGCTGGTGGAACATGCGCGGACCCATCCCGACGAGGTCGCGGAGCGTCTTTCCGGCGCGTCCATCGCGATCACCAACAAGGTGCCGATCACGGCGGAGACGCTGGCGCGCCTGCCGGACCTGAAGCTGATCGCGGTCGCGGCGACGGGCACCGATTGCGTGGACAGGCGGGCCTGCCAGGAGCGCGGCATCGCCGTCGCCAATATCCGCGGCTATGCCGTCAACACGGTTCCGGAGCATACCTTCGCGCTGATCCTGGCTCTTCGCAGGAGCCTCGTCGGTTTCCGCCAGGACGTGCTGGCCGGCGCCTGGCAGCAGGCCGGGCAGTTCTGCTTCTTCAACCACCCGATCCGCGACCTTCGCGGCGCCCGGATCGGGATCGTCGGGGAAGGGGTGCTGGGCCAGCGGGTGGCGGCGATCGCCGCCGCCTTCGGCATGGTACCGCTGTTCGCCGCCCATAAGGGCGCAAGCGGTCTCGGCCCCCTCTACACCCCCTGGGAGGAAATGCTGGAAACCAGCGACGTGATCACCCTGCATTGTCCGCTAACCCCTGAGACGCGCGGCATGATCGGACTGCCGGAGTTTCGCCGCATGAGCCGCCGCCCCTTGCTGATCAACACCGCGCGCGGCGGGCTGGTGGTCGAAGAGGATTTGGTGACTGCGCTGGAGGAAGGGCTGATCGGCGGGGTCGGTTTCGACGTCACAGAGGTCGAACCGCCGGATCCATCAAGCCCGCTGATGCGGATTGCCGGGCGTTCAAACGTCATCGTCACTCCGCATGTCGCCTGGGCATCGGACGAGGCGCAGCAGATGTTGGCGGATCAACTCATCGACAATATCGAGAATTTTCTCGCTGGGAAACCGAGCAATCTGGTGCGCGGCTCATATTGAGAGTTTGTTCGTAGCGGGTGTGTCTCAGCCTGTGCTGAGCGGCGTGCTACTTTGAGCTGAAGAGGGGTGTTGATCTGGGGTGCCGTCGGGTAGGGCTTGGCGGTCGGGGAGTGTCAGGAATTTCGTGCTTGGCGGGGCGTGTTGAGTATCAGGCGTTCATCGCCCTTGCGAAGCGCTCTCCGAAGATGACGGCCATCTGCGCCTTTGTGGCCGTCCACTCCCGCGGCGGCATCTTCCAATCTTTCTCAGGTGTTGTCAGGTTGACGAGCGCGCCCTGTCCTTGGCAGGTTTCCGGTTATGAGCACGTCGCCCAACCCGTATCGCGGTTTCCCCTTTCCCGCCGAAATCATCAGCGAAGCGGTGTGGCTGTATCACTGCTTCAGCTTGAGTCTGCGCGAGGTCGAGCTGATTCTGGCGTCGCCGGCCCAAGCTGGGCGACAAATGGTTCCTGGATGACGTGTTCATCCGCATCCGCGGCAAGCAGCACTACCTGTGGCGCGCCGTTGACCAGAAAAGGGTGGTGCTGGACATCCTGGTCCAGAGCCGGCGCAACACGAAGGGGGCCATGCGCTTCTTTCGCAAACCGCTGAAAGGGTTGCGCTATGCGCCGCGGGTCATCATCACGGACAAGCTGAAATCCTACGCGGCAGCGAAGAGGGAGATGAGGCTCGGCAACGAAGATCGGCAAAGCCAATACCTGAACAATCGCTGCGAAGTCTCGCACCAGCCGACCAGACGGCGCGAGCGGCACATGAAGCGGTTCAAATCCGCCCAACAGGCCCAGCAATTTCTCTCCAGCCACAGCCCGGTCCACAATGACTTCCAACTGCACCGCCACCTGATCTCCTCCTCCGAGCACCGTGCCACCCGAGCTCGCGCCTTCACCATCTGGCGCGAGGTGACCGGCCTCGCCTTGACCGCCTGAACCAGCCAGAACGCAGGTTGTTCAGACCCTCAGCTCGTCAACCGACCGTGAAGTTGACAACACCGCGCCGTCCCGTGGCGGGCGGCGTCCAGGCGGCGATCGCCTCGGGCGTCACCCAGATCGTCAGGTCACCCCCGTCGGCATAGCGCCGCATTGTAGGCCGCCCAGTTCTCAACCCGGTAGCGGGCACGCGGGATCTTGTGACGGCGCTTCTCGTTCGCGCTGTACGGCATCCGGCTCTCGGCTCCAGCGGGGCCCGATCCTTTACCCGCAGTCCTGCTCGATCACCAGACCCCCATTGTCGTACCTACGCCACAGGGTGGCGGTTCAGGACGTCTTGCCCGCCGTCTGGCGCCGGTATTCCTCAACCGGCAACCCGCCCATACCCCAATTCTCCATGGGAACCTCGTCGATTACGACGAAGGTCGCCGCGTGCGGCTTGTTCAGCACCTCGAACAACAGGTCGCTGACCCCCTTGATCAGGGCCGCCTTCTGCTCCGGCGTCGCGCCGGTTGCGCCGGGGCTCGTGCCCTCACGGGTGATCTGGATGTTCACGTACGGCATCGGGTGTTCCTCTCCACTTGATGGCATTACCGCCAGGGCCTTACCAGCGACCGGCGTGCTGGCCGCCGTCGACGTGCAGCGTTTCGCCGGTGACGAAGTTGGCGGAGTCGAGGTAGAGCACCGCGTCCACAATGTCCTGAATGTCGCCCAAGCGGCCGACCGGGTGCAGAGCGGCCAGGAATTCGTGTGTTTCGGTGGCGTGCATCGGCGTCTTGATGATGCCCGGCGACACCGCGTTCACGCGGATGCCCTTGCCGGCATATTCGATGGCGAGTGAGCGAACCACCGCGTCCAAGCCGCCCTTGGTCAGGGAAGCCAGCGCCGCGGGCACGCTGGCCAGCGGCTGTTCCACCAGCGTGGTGGTGATGTTGACGATGTGCCCGCTGCGCTGGTTCAGCATCTGCGCCGCGGCCAACTGGGACACATGGAAGAAGCCGGTCAGGTTGGTGGCGACGACCCCCACATAGTCGGCCTCGGTATATTCGGTGAATGGCTTGGCGATGAAGATGCCGGCGTTGTTGACCAGAGTGTCGATGCGCCCGAAGCGTTTGCGGGCGGTCTCCACCAAGCGCTTGGCGGTGTCCGGGTCGGCGACGTCGCCGCCGACGGTCACGACGTTCGGGTCGTCGCTGGCCTTGATGGAGCGGGAGTTGGCGACGACGGCGAAACCGCGCTGGCGGAAGCCCGCAACCAGACCCGCACCGATGCCCTGCGACGCGCCGGTGATCAGCGCAACCTTCTGCGTGCTCATGATGGTTCCTTTGGGTTCGAACAAGGGTCGTATGAGGATGGCCCGCCACCCGCGGGTCGTTTCACGCCCCTTGGCGTGGATTGAAACGATGAGAATTTCTGTCGAGAGGCGGGAGTCGGAGGACCGTCGAAACCTGCGATCGCCCCGCCTTGCTGCCTTGCTTTCCTGTTGAAAAATGCCGCAGGACGCGTAGAACGGCAAACGAGCTTTCCTCATCGAATCGACAAGGTGGATTTGTCGATGTCGCGACCGTTGCTGCCCCTCAGCGGGTTCCGCGCCTTCGAGGCCGCCGCCCGCCACCTCAGCTTCGCCCGCGCCGCGGACGAACTGCGCGTCACCCCGGCGGCGATCAGCCATCAGGTGCGGACGCTGGAGGTTTATCTCGGCGTACCGCTGTTCCGGCGCAGCGGCCGGCGCGTGCTGCTGACCGAGGCGGGGCAGATCCTGCTGCCGGACCTGCGGCGCAGCTTCGACCTGATGGAGGCCGCCATGGGGCAGGTCAAGCGGTTGGCCGCGGGCGGCATCCTGACGGTCAGCATGTCGCCGTCCTTTGCGGCCAAATGGCTGATGCCGCGCATCGAGCATTTTCGGACGCGCCACCCGGGCATCGACCTGCGCATCGACGCGGACGTGCGGCTGGTGGATTTCTCCACCCACGAGGTGGACATCGTCATCCGCTATGGCCCCGGCTCCTACCCCGGCCTGAAAAGCGTGCTGTTGTTCGAGGAGGAGCTGTTTCCGGTGTGCAGCCCCCGGCTGTTGTCCGGCGCCGTTCCGTTGCGGAGCATCGCCGACCTGCGGCAACACACGCTGCTGCACGACGAGACGATCAATTTCGCGGGGCCGATCCCGTCATGGCGGGTCTGGCTGCAAACGGTCGGGCTGGAGCAGGCCATCGACCTCACTCGGGGGCTGCGCTTCAATTCCTCGGTGACGGCGACCCAGGCGGCCGTCGACGGGCATGGGGTGCTGCTGGGGCGCAGCCTGATCGTTGCCGACGATCTCTCGGCCGGGCGGCTGGTCCGCCCCTTTGCGGAGTCCTGCCCGGCGGGGTTCGGCTATTACCTCGTGTATCCACCCCAGGTCGCGTCGCGAGCGAACGTCCACGCCTTCGTCGATTGGATCATTGAGGAAGCGGCCGGTCAGCGAACTTTCACCCCTTGATGGCCTCGTCCGAAAACCAGACCGTCAGGCTGCCGCGCTGGCGCAGGGCGGCGTCAAATTCGGACCAATTCGTCACTATGCGCTTCGCTCGCGGAATGTGATGGCGACAAGCGGCATTGGGCTTGTGCGGCATAGCGGGCGACCAGATCAGAGACGGGGGCGTGACCTACGACACCCACCGCATCCATGCAACACGGCGCCATCGGCCACAGAACGCCCGAGCAAGCCGAGCCACAATCCGCGTGAACCCGCGTCCACCGAACCGGGGCAAGATCAAAAGCCGAATGGCTGAGCCACTCGACCAGGGCCCAAAGTCTTGCATCGCAGGGTTTCATCGGGGAAGTCGGTGCGGCTTCGTAACCGGATATTGCCGTCCTGCCGTTGCTGCTCGACCCTCGGTCCCGCCGATCGGTATAATGGCGCTGCCAAAGTCGGAATCAGGCGGTGCCGGTTCCGCCTTCCTTCCGTCAGCCTCCAGGATCGTGAATGCAAGCCCGCCAATTGGAAGTCTTCTGCATGCTGATGCGCTGTGGAACGGTCACCGGGGCGGCGGCGATGCTGAACATTTCACAGCCGGCCTTGAGCCAAATCCTGCTGCACGCCGAGGATCAGCTCGGCTTCAAGCTGTTCGACCGGGTGCGCGGGCGTCTGGTGCCGACGCAGGAGGCCAACGAACTGTATCCGGAGGCCGAGCGGATTTTTTCGGAACTCGGCGCCTTGCGCCGGCGAACGGTCGACATGCGCCATGGCCGTACCGGTCTGGTCCGTCTCGCCGCTTCGCCCGCGCCCTCCATGTCCATCGTTCCGAAGGCGCTGACCGCATTCCGTGAGGCCCATCCCGACATCGTCGTGCGGTCGCTGGTCGCGCCGGTTGTCAGCATTCTGGACATGCTGCGCAGCGGCGACGTTCTGCTGGGGGTGGCGATGAACGACATGCCCCACCACGATCTTGATGTCGAGACAGTCGGACATGCCGAACTGGTCTGCCTCTTGCCGGAGGGACATCGGCTGGCAGAACAGGCTGAACTTGGATTTGCCGATCTGGTGGAGGAAACGCTGATTTCCTACCGCGTGGACACGCTGCCCGGCCGGCTTCTGGCCGGGGCGGTCGAGGCGGAGTGCGGCGTTTATGCCCCGGCGGTGGAAATCGACCTGTCGATCACAGCGCTGCCCTTCGTACGCGAGGGGATCGGCGTGGCGGTCGTCGATGGGCTCCTGCCGTGGAACCAGTTCTCCGGAATCGTCCAGCGGCCCTTCCGCCCGAGCATCCGCGTGCCCATCACCATCCTGACCAGCAAGGAGCGTCCGCTGTCGGGCAGCCACGAATTAATGCGCGAATGCCTGCGCCGGGCTGCCCGTGCTCTGGAGCCCGGTGGTTCCTGACGGACCGGTCTCCGGTTAGAAATCGGCGACCTTGCCGGCGGCAAATCCGGCGAAGCGATCGGGGTGATAAGGCTTGGGATCGACGATCGGCGCCTGGTCGGTTATGAGGTCGGCGATCAGGTGGCCGGCGCCGGGGCCGATGCCGAAGCCATGGCCGCTGAAGCCTGCCGCCAGGATCAGGCCGGGCAGGCTGCCGACCTCACCGATGGCGGGAACGCCGTCGGGCGTGCTGTCGATGTAGCCGGCCCAGGCGGCGGTGACCGGCGCGCCCTTCAGGCCGGGCAGCAGCGCCATGGCCCGTTCATGGGTGAGACGGATGGTGCCGCGGTCCGGCGTGGGGTCCAGCACCCGCACCCGCTCCATCGGGGTCGGGCGGTCGAGCCGCCAGCGCCGCAGCGTCTCGTGGCCGGAACGCACACCCTCCAGCCCGCCGGGCATCAGGCTGCGCCAGCGGCGGCTGAACATCGGCATGAATTGCGGCGCGAAGCGGATCTGCTGCATGGTCGGATCGACGCGCCCACGCCCGCTGATCGCCAGCGTATGGCCGCCGTCGCCGCGCCGGGTGACCGACACCGCGGCGGTGTGCAGGGCGTCGGGAAGACCGGACGGGCTGGGGCCGACCGACAGGATCGACGACCGGATCGACGCGAGCGGGAAACGCACGCCGATCTGGTGGCAGAAGGAGGAGGCCCAGGCCCCGCCCGCCAGGACCACCAGCTTGGTGCGGATCGTGCCCTTTTCGGTGACGACGCCGCTGACCCGCCCGCCGCTGGTTTCCAGACCGCGCGCGGCGCAGCCCTGATGCACCGTGCCGCCCAGCGTCATGATCGCCCGCGCCACGGCGGGAGCCGCACGGGCGGGATCGGCGATGCCGTCCGACGGCGAGAAGACGCCGCCCTTCCAGGGGCGTCCGGTGGCCCGGCCGCGCTCGGCCGCTTCGGCGCCGCTCAGCATGTGGGTGGTGACGCCGACCGTCCGGGCGAAATCACGCCAGCGCGCCCAGCCCGCCAATTCCTGGTCGTCGTTGCTGAGATAAAGCAGGCCGCAGCGGCTGAAGCCGGTGTCCTCGCCGCTCTCGGCGGCAAAACGCTCCCATAAATCCAGGCTTTTGGTTGCCATCGGCAGTTCGCGTGCGTCGCGATTCTGCTGCCGGCACCAGCCCCAGTTGCGGCTGGACTGCTCCGCCCCGACCTGCCCCTTCTCCACCAACGCCACCGACAGTCCGCGCCGGACCAGAAAGTAGGCCGCCCAGACGCCGACGATGCCGCCGCCGATCACGACGACGTCGGTCTGACCGGGCAGGTACTGCGAGGACGCGATGGTTTGCAAGGGCGCGGGCATGGGGCAGGTCTCCGATTTCGGCAATGGGCCATCTAGCCATGGCACGCGGCCCGGTAGGCGCTGCTTTGGCCGATTCAACGGCATTATCTTCTGTCGTTGGCGGAAGACATGATGCTTTGTTCTGCCGGAGGACTGCGTCTTGGTCATCGACAGGTAGGCGGCGCGTGCTAAGCTGATCTGGTCCGATCGGCAGAATTTTCTGCTGCTGTTTTCCGTTCCCTGCCCTCGAACCGGATGGGTTCCCAATGAAGCTGGACCGCATCGACATCAAGATTCTGCATCAGCTCCAGAAGAACGGCCGGATCACCAACGTGGAGTTGGCCGAGCTGGTGAATCTGTCGCCCAGCCCTTGCCTGATGCGCGTCAAGAAGCTCCAGGCGGAGGGCTACATCGAAGGCTACACGGCGCAGATCAACGTCAGCAAACTCGGCCAGACCCTGACCGTCTTCACCGAGGTGACGCTGAAGAACCATCGGCAGGTCGATTTCGCCCGCTTCCTGGCTGCCGTCAAGAAGATCGAACAGATGCTGGAATGCCATCTGGTGTCGGGCGGCTACGACTACATGCTGAAGTTCGTCACGTCCGGCATTGGTGAGTATCAGGAGATCATGGAAAAGCTGACGGACATGGACATCGGCATCGACAAATACTTCAGTTACGTCGTGCTGAAATCGCCGATCGTGCGGGCGCACATGCCGCTGACCACGCTGTTTCCGATGTGAGGACCGTCGCGGCGGAACCGCATCCCCCGCGCGGCGGCGAACCGCGCGGGGGGCAGGCCGGTCAGGCCACCCGCATCCGGTCGGCGTCGATGTCCAGTGTGTCGAGCCATGTCGGATCCAGCTTCGGAACCGACGAGAACAGCAACTGCGAGTAGGGATGCTGCGGCTGCTGCCGGGCCGAGGGGATGATGGTCTCGACCGCCTGCCCGCGGTACATCACGATGATCTCGTCGCAGATCGCCTCGATCACCGACAGGTCGTGGCTGATGAAGACATAGGACAGGCCAAGCTCGCGCTGTAGTTCCTTCAGCAGGTCGATGATCGTCGAGGCGACGACGGTGTCGAGGGCCGAGGTGATCTCGTCGCACAGGATCAATTTCGGTTCGGCGGCAAGCGCGCGGGCGAAGTTCACCCGCTGTTTCTGGCCACCCGACAGCTCCGCCGGAAGGCGGTGGCGCAGGGCGCGGGGCAGGCGGACCATGTCCATCAGCGCGTCGATGCGCGCATCGCGGGCCTTGCCGCGCAGGCCGTGATAGAAGGTCAGCGGGCGGCCGAGAATATCCTCGATCGACTTGGCCGGGTTGAGCGCCGTGTCGGCATGCTGGAAGACGATTTGAAGGTCGCGCAACTGCTCGCGGCTGCGCTGGCGGGCGCTGTGCCACAGCTCCCGTCCGTCGAACTGGATGTCGCCGTTGCAGGCCGGCAGGATGCCGGCGATGGCGCGCGCCAGGGTCGATTTCCCACAGCCGGACTCCCCGATGATGCCAAGGTTGGTGCCCCGTTTCACCTGCAGGCTCACCCCCTTAACCGCGAGGGCCAGCGGTAGCCCGTTCGACTGCGGCGGGCCGTAACCGGCGCTCAGCGTCTTGATTTCCAGCAGCGGCGAGGCATCGGTGGCAAAGGCCTCCGCCGCGGCAACCCGCCCGCCGGTGTCGGGATGGAAGGCGTGCAGCAATTCCTTGGTGTAGGGATGGGTCGGGCGCGTCAGGATGTCGTTGACGCTGCCCGTTTCCTGCACCTCTCCGTGGCGCAGCACCATGATGCGGTCGGCGATCTGGGCGACGACGGCAAGATCGTGGGACACATAGACACAGGCGATCCGGCGCTTGTTGGTCACCGCCTTGAAGGCGCGCAGCACTTCGACCTGGGTGGTGACGTCGAGCGCCGTGGTCGGCTCGTCGAAGATCACCACCTTGGGATCGCCGATGAGGGCCATCGCCGCCGCCAGCCGCTGCAGCTGTCCGCCCGACACTTGGTGCGGGTAGCGGTCGCCGATGCTGTCGGGATTGGGCAGCGACAGGGCGCGGAACAGGGCGACCGCACGGCGGCGGGCCTCGTCCGGCGGCATCAAATTGTGAATCCGCGTCACCTCGATGACCTGATCCATGATCGTCGTCGCCGGGTTGAAGGCGGCCGCCGCACTCTGCGGCACATAGGCCACGACCGTGCCGCGCAGGGCCGCCCGCTGCTTTTCCGACAGGGTCACCATGTCATGGCCGTCGACCCGCACCGTGCCGCCGGAAATCCGGCAGCCGGGACGGGCGTAGCCCAGCAGCGTCATCGCGGCGGTGGTCTTGCCGGACCCGCTTTCACCGATGAAGGCGACGGTTTCACCTGCGGCGATGTCGAGGTCGATGCCCTTGAGGATCTGGATCCAGCGACCGGAATCGGTGGTGGCCTCGACCGTCAGACCGCGGATTTCGACAAGATTCGTCATCAGGAGGCACTCCGATCCCGGATCTTCTGCGGAAGATTGTCGATCAGCAGATTGACGCTGATGGTCAGGGTGGCGATGGCCAGCGACGGAACGATCACCGCGGGCGCCGCGAAGGGCAGGCCGCCGATGTTCTCGCGCACCAGCGCGCCCCAGTCGGCGTAGGGCGGCTGAACGCCCAGCCCCAGGAAGGACAGGCCCGAAAGCAGCAGAACGATGAAGACGAAGCGCAGGCCCAGATCGGCCAGAACCGGACCGACGATGTTGGGCAGGATCTCCGACCCGATGAGATAGGGCAGGCTCTCCCCGCGGATGCGGGCGACCATGATGAAATCCATCGTGTCGATGTTGATCGCCAGCGACCGGCTGAAGCGGTAGGCGCCGGGGACGTAGATGACCGACAGGGTCAGGATCAGCACGGGGATCGACGATCCCACCGCCGCCACCACCATCAGGCCGAACAGCTTGCTGGGGATCGAGTTCATGGCGTCGAGCACCCGGCTGACCACCATGTCCACCGGCCCGCGCAGCACGGCGGAGGTCATGCCCAGCACGACCCCGGTGAAGCAGGCGATGGCGACCGCGGCCAGCGAGATGCCGACGGTGTAGCGGGTCCCGTAGATGATGCGGGACAGCATGTCGCGGCCGAGATAATCCGACCCGAGCCACAGGCCGGGCCGCATCGGGCCGAAGTAATCGAAGTCGATCATATCCCCCACGGAGTGGGGGGCGATGTAGGGAGCGAACAGGGCAACCAGCGCCCAGAACAGAACCACGCAGAAACTGACCAGGCCTACCGGATTGATCCTGTAGCCGGACCATGTTGCGAGGGAACCGGTGGAGGTGTGTGTCTTCATCGGAGCCTCGGGTTCGACAGGATGGCGACGATGTCGGCGGCGGTGATCAGGATCAGATAGCCTACGCAGAAAATCATCGCGCAGGACTGGATCAGCGGCAGGTCGCGGGTGGACACCGCGTCGACCATCAGCTTGGCAATGCCGGGATAGTTGAAGATCGTCTCGACGATGATGACGCCGCCCACCAGATAGGACAGCGACAGCGCCACCGCGTTGGAGATCGGGCCGAGCGCGTTGGGCAAGGCATGGCGCAGGACCAGCCGGGGGCGGGACGCGCCTTTCAGCAGGGCCATCTCGACATAGGGCGTGTTCAGCGTTTCGATCACGGCGGCCCGGCTCATGCGGATCATCTGCGCCGAAACCCCGAAGGTCAGCGTGATGACCGGCATGGCATAGGCCCGCAGCAGCCCGGAGAAGCTGTCGACATTATAGGTGAAGGACAGGGCGGGCAGCCATTTCAGGTAAACCGCGAACACCAGGACGGCCAAGGTCGCCAGCACGAATTCCGGAACCGAGATGATGCCGATGGTGGCGACGGTGACGACGCGGTCATACAGCGTGCCCCGCCACATCGCGGCGGTGATGCCGAGCGTCAGCGCAAGGGGAACCGATATCAGGGTGGTCAGGCCGGCAAGCTTCAGCGTGTTGAGCAGCCTACCGGCGATCAGCGACGACACCGGCATATGGTTGGCGTAGGAGGTGCCGAGATCGCCCTGGAACAGCCCGCCGATCCAGTAGAGGAAGCGCAGCAGGGCCGGTTCGTCGAGATGCATGGCCGTGCGCAGGCCGGCGATCGCCTCCGGCGTCGCCGCCTGACCCAGCAGGATGGTCGCCGTATCGCCGGGCAGCAGCGTGGTGGCGAAGAAGACTGCGAAGGACACGATGGTCAGCGTGACCAGCGCAATGAACAGCCGGCCGAGGATGAGGGAGGGAACACGTGATGTCATGCCTGGCCTCCGCATGGTGAGGCGCCCCCGGAGGGCTTGCCCGGTTGGGCGGCGAAAGGGGCCACGGCGGGTCGGGGCGGGCGGGCA
>NZ_LGQU01000171.1:0-18055 GCF_003115935.1 Azospirillum sp. TSH20 | reverse complement strand
GATGGCCGCCGGTCACCGAGACGGCGTCCACCGTCTCGGTGCGCAACTCGTCTGCGAACTGGCGGAGCTGTTCGGGCTTGAGGGCCCGCAGCTTGGCTGGCGTCGGACAATGGTCGAGCAGCGGGGTCTTGGTGGCGGTCACGTCGTGATGGTCCTCAAGCTCTGGTCAGGCGCGGCGCGCGACGACGAAGTCGGCGACGGCCTTCAACATATCGGCACGCCCATCGAAAATGTCCAAGTGCTGCGATGCCTGATGGGACAGCATTTCCGCCTGGGCGCGGGCACGGTCGCGGCCGAGGATCGACACGAAGGTCGCCTTCCCGGCCTGGGCGTCGCGGCCGACGGTCTTTCCGGTTTCTTCCGCCGTGCCTTCCACGTCCAGCAGGTCGTCGACGATCTGGAAGGCCAGCCCAAGGTCGTGGGCATAGGCGCGCAGCGCCGTGCGCTGCGGCGGGTTGGCCTTGCCCAGAATGCCGCCGGCCTCGCAGGAGAAGGCGATCATCTCGCCGGTCTTCATGCGCTGCAGCCGGGTGGTGGTGCCGAGATCGAAGCTCTCATGCTCCGCGATCAGGTCCAGCATCTGGCCGCCGACCATGCCGTGGCCGCCGGCCGCCTTGGCCAGCGCCGACACCAGCTGGCAGCGGATATTGGGGTCCTCATGTGTCGCCGGGTCCGCCAGCACCTCGAACGCCAGCGTCAGCAGACCGTCGCCGGCCAGGATGGCGGTCGCCTCGTCGAACTGGCGGTGGCAGGTCGGCCGGCCGCGGCGCAGCTCGCCGTCGTCCATCGCCGGCAGGTCGTCATGGACCAGCGAATAGCTGTGGACCATCTCCACCGCGGCGGCGGCGCGGATGGCGCAGTCCGGATTGACGCCGAACAGCGCCGCCGACTGCATCACCAGGAATGGGCGCAGCCGCTTGCCGCCGTTCAGGCAGCCATAGCGCATGGCGTCGAACACCCGCGCTTCCGCCAGATCGGTGGTCGGCAGCAGGGCGCCGATCTTCATCTCGACGGCCTGCGCGATCTCCGCCATGGCGGACTTCAATTCGGTCTGGGAAATGGTCTGCACGTCAGTCGATCCGGGCGGGTTCGGTGCCGAGGGAGCCGTCGGCGCTCACGGTGATGCGGTCGATCTTGGCCTGCGCCTCGCGCAGCTTCATCTCGCAATGGCGCTTCAGCGCCGTGCCGCGTTCGTAGGAGGAGATGGCGTCGTCGAGCTTGCCGCGGCCTTCCTCAAGCTGGCGGACGATCCGCTCCAGTTCGGCGAGCGCATCCTCGAAGCTGAGGGCGGCGATGTCGGGCGGAATGGGTACAGCAGAGGCGGAAGGGGGCATGTCGGACTGAACCATCGATGGAACCTCAAGCCCGCGAAGGTATGCCCCGCCCTCGTCCTGCGCAAGGCCCGAGGCACTCCCGTACCCCGCCCCTTGCGGACTATGTGCCGCCACTGTGCGGCCTATGCGTTCGGGCAGCCCCTCCCCCGTTCGGGAGAAGGGGACCGCCGTCGCGCGGGGAAGGTCCCGGTCAGCAGTACATCAGTTCGCGCACATGGGCCGCGCTTGCCGACGCCAATGCCCGAAGGTTGTAGCCGCCTTCCAGCACCGAGACGATCCTTGCGCCGCAATGGGTGCGGGCCAGTTCGCCCAGCTTGCGGGTGGCCCAGACGAAGTCATCGTCGATCAGGTGCAGGCCGGCCAGCGGATCGCGCGAATGGGCGTCGAACCCGGCGGAGATGATCAGCAGGTCCGGCTTGAAATGGTCGATGGCCGGCAGGATCACGTGCGTCATCGCGTGCCGGAACTCCGGCGACCCGGCCATGGCCGGCAGCGGCGCGTTGACGCAGTTGCCGTACTCCCCCTTTTCCCCCGCATCGCCGGTACCGGGATAGAGCGGCGACTGGTGGGTGGAGCAATAGAGCATGTCGGGATCGAACTGCAGGATGTCCTGTGTCCCGTTGCCGTGATGGACGTCGAAATCCATCACCGCCACCCGCTGCAGCCCATGGGCGGCACGGGCGTGGAAGGCGCCGACGGCGGCGTTGTTGAACAGGCAGAAGCCCATAGCCTTCTCCCGCTCCGCATGGTGGCCGGGCGGGCGGACGGCGCAGAAGGCGTTGCGCGACTGGCCGGTCGCCACCGCGTCGACCGCGGCGCAGACCGCGCCGGCCGCACGCAGCGCCGCCTCCCCCGATCCGGGCGAGACGACCGTGTCGGCATCGACGCCCGCATGCTCCACGTCGGGGATCAGCGACAGCACGCGGTCGATGTGCGACTGCGGATGCGCCCGCAGAAGCTGTTCAACCGTGGCGCGCGGCGCCTCCTGCCGTTCCAGCATGTGGAACTCCTCCGTCTCCAGCGCGGCGAGCACGGCGCGCAGGCGGTCGGAGCATTCGGGATGACCGAGACCCGTGTCGTGCTCCAGGCACGCCGGGTGGGTGAACAGGGTGGTGAACATCGATTTTTCGGTCGTTATCGTTGGTTTTCGGGCGGCGATTGCAGCGTTTCCGAAAACCATTCTTCCCGGATCGCTAATGAAAGTACAGGCTGAATCCAGGACGATTCGTCACAGCCCACTTTCGGGAACCGGGGCAATCCGTGCCCCCCTGCGATCGGGGTATAACCGGTGCGGAGGATCGCTGGTTCAGGCCACCCGTTCGATGACGAAGCGCAGGACGCCGTCCTCTTCGGTGACGGACAGCAGGCGGTTGCCGGTCGCTTCGCAGAACGCCGGAAAGTCCTTGCGGGCGCCGGGGTCGGTCGCCTCCACCGTCAAAGTGTCACCGACGGCGATGGTCTTGATCGCCTTGCGCGCGCGCAGAACGGGCAGCGGGCACTGCAAGCCCTTGGTATTCAAAGGATGGTTGGTCATCGCGGAATGCTACCCGACCGGCCGGCCGCTGTCACGACGGATGCTGTGGCGCGGCCGGGCCTGCCATTACAAATGATTATCGTTAACAACCGAAGGCTGATATATCTGTAGCGGCTCTGTTTCGCGGTGCGAGAAAAACGGCGCTCCGCCGATGATGGCGACGCTCAAGCCGCCGCATGCGCCAAGCAGCGGCGCGGTCGCTATGCCGGATTCCCACAGGTGGACAATAGCCGCAAGATACGAATATACTAGGATACGAACATTTTTCTTTGCCGGGCCGTGCAACGACGGCTCAGGCATAAAACGAATCGGAACGGACAGGGCGACGGTAGAGCGATGAAGATCGAGGATTTGCAGGCCAACGCCCGCCGGGCAAGTGCGCTGTTGAAGGCGATGTGCAACGAGCGGCGCCTGCTCATCCTGTGCCATTTGAGCCAGGGCGAGCGGTCGGTGGGCGAGTTGGAGGATCTGGTCGGGCTCAGCCAGTCGGCGCTGTCCCAGCATCTGGCCCGGCTGCGCAACGACAATCTGGTCCGCACGCGGCGCAGCGCCCAGAACATCTACTATTCGCTGAATGGACACGAGGCGCAGACGATCATGACGACGCTGCACGGCCTCTACTGCACGCCCGCGGCGGAGGACGCCGACAGCGACGGCCGCAGCGGCGACTCGGCCGCCGACCAGTCCGACCTGCGCACCGCAGCGGCCGGCTGATCGCCGGACGCCGACTTCTCCGCCGCCGACCGCCTCGTCTTCACGGGCGCAAGCCTCAGCCGCGCGCCCGCAGAGCCGCGACCGCCAGCGCCAGCCAGCCCAGCATGAAGCTCCATCCGCCGGCCGGCGCCGTCATCGGCACCGGCAGCGGTCCGACGGTGCCCAGCGCGTAGAGCGTGCCGCAGAACAGCAGAATCCCGGCGACGAACAGCCATCCCGCGATCCGCAGGGCCAGCCCGCCCATCGCGCCGTTCCCGATCCGGCTCCCCCCAATCCGGCTCCCGAGCGCCACCAGCAGCACCAGCGCCAGCGCATGCGCCATCTGATACTGCCCGGCGATGCGGAACCATTCCTGCGCCTGTGGCTGGGCGGCCAGCGCGTGACTGGCATAGGCGCCGGTGCCGACCGCCATGGCGCCGTTCAGCGCGGCGAAGACGATCCAGATCCGGTCGATCACTCCCACGGGCGTCCTTCCCTTCCTTCGCGCCACCGCCGGCCCGTGTTTAGAGCCCGGGGCAGTGTTATGCTGACGCCTGTCTACACGCAGCCCGCCCGTGCGAGCAAGAAACGACCATGACGCCCACGCCCCCCACTCCCGCCCCGACACCACTGGTCAGCATCGTCACCCCCACCTGGCAGCGCGAGGAGTTCCTGCCGCGCCTGCATGCCTGCATCCGGGCACAAACCCATGGCGAAATCGAGTGGCTGGTGTTCGACGACAGCCCGCGCCCATCGGCCTACCTGAAGGCGCTGGCCAATCCGCGGCTGAAATATTTCTATTCGCCCCGCCGCTACGCCATCGGCGAGAAGCGCAACATCCTGGCCGAGCATGCCAAAGGATCGGTGATCGTCCACATGGACGACGACGACTTCTATGCGCCGACTTATGTGGAGCGAATGCTGGACTGGCTCGACCGGGGACATGATCTGGTGAAGCTGTCCGGCTGGTTCCTCTACAGCGTGCCGCACCGGCGCTTCGGCTATTGGGACACGGCGCGCGGCGGCTCGCACCACCGCTGGGGCCGGCAGGCCTGCAGCTATGTCGAGGCGCCGGAGGCCCCTCCCTCTCCCGACAATCTCGACGGTTACGGCTTTTCCTACGCCTACCGGCGCGCGGTGTGGGAGGCGGTGCGCTTCCCGGCGGTGAACGCCTGCGAGGACGCGCCGTTCGTCAAAGCCGCGCGCGAACGTTTCCGCGTCGGCGCCTTCCCGGACACGGAGGGGCTGTGCCTGCACACGCTGCACGCCCGCAGCACCAGCCTGTGCCTGCCGCAGTACGAGTTGCCGCCGCTGCTGATGGATCGGCTATTCGGCCCGGAAGCGGCCGCCTACACCTGAACGTCGAGGAACATGCCGCGGCGATAGTTGCGCGGCAGCGTCAGCACGCCGTTGACCACCAGGGCGGCCAACTCACGCAGGCTCGGAACCCGTTGCCGTCCCTGCTGGACGACGCCTTCGGCACGTGCCCGTGCGCCGCTCGCGGCAACACGGCCGCCACCGGAGTCGGGGCGGATCAGCTCGTTCGAACGGTCACCGGTGCGTCTGGTCTCTACCATGGAGGTTATTTACCATTAATGCCGCGCAGGGGGAATAGGTGCCGGCTGTGACAATAACCGTTTGAACCCAAGCGGATAGCGCCCGCAGCCACCGGTCGGCTGCGGCAAGCCGTCCGGGCCGCGGATATTTGGCCTAACGCAATTTCGATAGTGGTAGGATTTCCTTTACGTTTAGAATGCGAACCTTCGGTAGACATATTATTTCGCCGGGTGCGCAGCGTCACGCCGTTCCACCCCACCGAGATTTCCGCCCCACCGCGAGCCTTGCCGAGGCATCATGACATCGGACGTCGCACGCTTCCTTGGCTTCGCATTTGCCAATGCGGATGTGCTGATCGAGGTGGACGCCCGCGGAATCATCGGCTTCGCCGCCGGCGCCCTGCAGCATGTCCTGGGCATCACCGATGCCGACCTGATCGGCCAGCCGGTCGACCGGATGCTGGCGGCCGGCGACCGCGGGCTGGTGCGGCGCCTGCTGCGCACCGCCGGGTCCAATCGGCGGCTGGAGCCGCGGACGGTCGCCCTGGCCGGCGGGGCGCAGGCCACCCTGTCCGGCTATCGGCTCGGTCGCTCGCCCAACGTGCAGCTGACGCTGACCCGGTCGGAAAGCAAAGGAGCCGACGCGCCGGCCCGCGACGCGGAGACCGGGTTGCTCGACCCCGAGGCCTTCCAGGCGCAGTTGGGCGAGCGCTTCGGCGTCGATGTCGGCCAGTCGCCGCCGAAGCTGACCCTCATCAAGATCGCCGACTTCGGCGAGGTCAAATCGCGGCTGGGCCCGGAACTGACGCTGCGCCTGCTGGGAGAGGTCGGGGCGCTGCTGCGCGTCCACGCCGCCGACGACACGCTGGCGACCCGGCTGGGGGAGGACCGTTTCGGCCTCGTCCACGGCAGCGACCTGTCGGCCGGCGCACTCGCCGACGAAATCGCCGTGACCGGCGCCGGCCTGTCGCCGGACGGCCAGCCTCTGGCATCGGAAAATCTGACGCTCGACATGTCCGCCCCCGGCCTCAGCCGCGAGGATGCCGGGCGCGTGCTGATGTTCACGGTGAAGAGCTTCGCCGAGGAAACGGCCAAATTCGACATCTCCACCATGCACGACGCGGTGAAGCTGCTGGTCGACCAGACGGTGACGCGGGTGACCAGCCTGCGCACCACCCTGACCGACGACCGGCTGAAGCTGCAGTTCCAGCCCATCGTCTCGCTCGCCACCCGCGGCCTGCACCATTACGAGGCGCTGGCCCGCTTCCCCAACGGCGCCCCCGGCCCGACCATCGCCTTCGCCGAGCAGATCGGCATGGTCCATGACGTCGATTTGCTGGTCTGCGAAAAGGCGCTGGAGACGCTGAGCGCCGATCCCTCGCTGCAAATCGCCGTGAACATGTCGGCGGCTTCGCTTGGCAGCGACATCTTCGTGGTCGCCTTCCAGCGGCTGGTCGCCCGCGACCCGGCGCTGCGCTCCCGCCTGCTGGTGGAGGTGACCGAATCGACGGGCCTGACCGACCTGCCGCGCGCCGCCCGCGTGCTGGAGGAGTTGCGCCGCGCCGGCCACCGCATCTGCCTGGACGATTTCGGCGCCGGAGCGGCGTCCTTCCCCTACATCCAGGCCCTGCCGGTCGATTTCGTGAAGATCGACGGCAGCTATGTCCGCCGGCTGGGCGGCAGCCCGCGCGACGACGCCATCCTGCGCGCCATGGTCGGGCTGTGCCGGGAGATCCGCGTGCAGGTGATCGCCGAGATGGTGGAGACGCCGGACCAGGCGGCGCAGCTCAACGCCTGGGGATTCGAGCTGGCCCAGGGCTATCATTTCGGCAGACCGGCCGACCGCCCGGCCTACAAGCCGGCCAGCCTGTTCACCTCGCCGGGGGCCGCCCGTCCCGGCCTGTCGGACGGCTGGGCCTGAGGCCGCCCCAAATCTATGACCGACGCCATACGACCAAATCTTTTCCTTCCGAGTGGAATGAAAGCCGGAGCGGCGACGTTCATCGGCTCATGAGGGGACAAGATACCCCCGACACCAGGAGGACGCCGGAATGACTGGCCGCTTTGGTTTTGGATTGAAAGCCGTGGTTCTGGGCGCTCTGGTCGCCGGATCGATGCTGGGCGCCACCGTCAGCCCGGCCGCCGCCGATGGCGGCTGGCGCGGCGACCATGGCCGCGAATGGTATGGCCCCGGCCGTGGCGGCCATGAGTGGCGCGGGTGGGACCGCCCCCATCACCGTCACCATTGGCGCGAGCGCGGCGCCTACTACGCCCCGCCGCCCGTCATCTACGCACCGCCCCCGGTGGTCTACGCGCCGCCGCCGCGGGTGATCTATGCCCCGCCGCCCGTCGTCTACGCACCGCAGCCGGTGGTCCCCGGCTTCGGCCTCAGCGTCAACATCCGCTGACGCAACGGCGCTGACGCAACGGCCCACCCGGCGAAAAGGACGGCTTCCGGCAGAGCGCTCCCCGCATTATGGTGCGCCCCGTTCGGTAAAGCCGCCCCCGCCGGGGCGCAGCAGCCAGGGAGACGGGCTTTGCGGGTTCTTAGTGTGTGCGCCGCGGTGGTGGGCAGCCTTTCCATCGCCTTCGGGATCGCCGGCACGGTTGCCGGTTCCGCCGATGCGGCCGAGCCCCGCCTGATGGCGGCGCTGGGCAACACCGTGCTGACGATGACCGACATCGGGCCGAATCACACCCAGGTGTCTGTGAACGACAAGCCCGTGTTCGAGGACAAGGAGAGCGACATGCTGTCCTTCGTCGGCGCCTATTCCCTGAAGGACCGTTGGATCGCGCTGTTCCAGGCCGACACCGGCGCCAAGGACTGCCCCACCCGCTTCCGCATCCTGGAGGTCGGCGGTCCGCAGCCGCTGGTCTCCTATCCCTTCGGGTCGTGCAGCGATGCCGCCCAGGTCACCATCGACAACGATGTCCTGACCATCTCGATGCCGCAGCCCGCTGGCGGGGGCGAGGCCGCCTGGACCTACCGCAACGGCAAGATCGGCCGCAGCAAGTGAGCAATCGGCACGGCAGGGTTCCGCGTCCCGCGCCGTGTCCCTTGCCATGTCCTTCGATTGACGGCGGCAGGCGCAGCTTTTAAGGTCCGGACCTCCGCACATTCCCGTTCCGGGACAGGAAGTTCGCCCCATGATTGCCAGCAGCGCCAGCCGGCCGAGCCGCCGGCCCAACACTCCGCTCTTCTCCTCGGGTCCCTGCGCGAAGCGTCCGGGCTGGTCGCTCGACGCGCTGGACGGCGCGCTGCTCGGCCGCTCCCACCGCTCCAAGCCGGGCAAGGCCAAGCTGAAGGAGGTCATCGACCTCACCCGCGCGGTGCTGGGCATCCCCGGCGACTATCGCATCGGCATCGTCCCAGCCTCCGACACCGGGGCGGTGGAGATGGCGCTGTGGTCGATGCTGGGTGCCCGCGGCGTCGACATGCTTGCCTGGGAAAGCTTCGGCAAGGAATGGGTGACGGATGTCGCCAAGCAGCTGAAGCTGCCGGACGTCCGCAACCTGATCGCCCCCTATGGCGAGCTGCCGGACCTGTCGGCGGTCGATTTCAGCCGCGACGTCGTCTTCACCTGGAACGGCACCACCGCCGGCGTGCGGGTGGCCGACGGCGACTGGATCGCCGACGACCGCGAAGGGCTGACCATCTGCGACGCCACCTCCGCCGCTTTCGCCATGGCGCTGCCCTGGCACAAGATCGACGTCGCCACCTGGTCCTGGCAGAAGGTGCTGGGCGGCGAGGCGGCGCACGGCATGCTGGTGCTGAGCCCGCGCGCCGTCGAACGGCTGGAGAGCTTCCAGCCCGACCGGCCGCTGCCGAAGATCTTCCGCCTGACCAAGAACGGCAAGCTGATCGAAGGCATCTTCGAAGGCGACACCATCAACACGCCGTCGATGCTCTGCGTCGAGGACGCCATCGACGGCCTGCGCTGGGCCCTGTCGCTGGGCGGCCTGACCCAGCTGATCCGCCGGTCGGAGCAGAACCTGCGCATCGTCGCCGAATGGGAGGAGACCAGCCCGTGGGCCGGCTTCCTGGCCAAGGATCCGGCGAACCGCTCCTGCACCTCGATCTGCCTGCGCTTCACCGACCCCGACGTGACCGCTTTGACCGAGGAGGCGCAGGCCGCCTTCGCCAAGAAGCTGTCTGCCCTGCTGGAGAAGGAGGAGGCCGCCTTCGACGCCGGGTCCTACCGCGACGCGCCTCCCGGCCTGCGCCTGTGGGGCGGGGCCACGGTGGAGAACGAAGATATGGAGGCGGTGCTGCCCTGGCTCGACTGGGCCTTCGCCACCGTCAAGGCGGAGGTTCTCGGCCCCAAGCAGGGCTGAGGCCGATCAAGCGCAAGCCGGGCCTTAATCCACAGCCCTGTTCCACCCCCTCAAAAAGCCCCACCGTGGCACGACCGCCACGGTGGGGCTTTTTGCAGGGGCGGCTCTTGTGCTTTGCAGCAAAGGTTCGGGCCGGAAAACCGTTCGTACACCGCAGCATTTCTGCACCAGTGTGACCAGCCCAACGCGCGTTCCGACCTCGCGAGCTTGACCATGGTTATCCACAGAACCGTGGACAAGGTGGTGGATAAGCCTGTTGAACCATCGGTGCCGCCTGTCCCGAAACCGTCATGGAGGAAACGGGACCGATTCGCCCCGGCGGTCGCCGGACGGGCGGGGGCGGTTCCCCGGTTGAGGCACCGCCCTATCCCGAAGATGGTCTGGCAGCCTGTCGGTTGTGTCCCGACTCTTGGAAGGGATTTCCGGCGGTCCCGCTGCGGTGCGGCAACGCCGGTGCAACGACGGAAGGGCTCGGGAACGACCATGGCGCACTACCTCATCACCGGCGGCTGCGGGTTCATCGGCTCGCATCTGGCCGACCGGCTGCTCGCCGACGGGCACCGGGTGACGATCCTCGACAACATGTCGAGCGGCCGGCTGGAGAACAAGCCAAGCGCCGCGACGCTGGTGGTGGGCGACGTCGCCGATCCCGATGCGGTGCGCGAGGCGATGGCCGGCGATTCCGGGGAGGGCGTCGACGGCGTCTTCCACCTCGCCGCCGTCGCGTCGGTGCAGAAATCGCGGGAGCTGTGGGCGGAGACCCACCGCACCAACCTGCTGGGCACCGTCACCGTGTTCGAGGCGGCACGCGACGCCAAGCGCGGCAGCCCGGTCCCGGTGGTCTACGCTTCCTCCGCCGCGGTCTATGGCGACAACACCAACACGCCGCTGAAGGAGGACGAACTGCCGCGCCCGCTATCCGCCTATGGCGTCGACAAGCTGGGCTGCGAGATGCACGCCCGCGTCGCCTGGGCGATCCAGGGGGTGCCGACGGTCGGCTTCCGCTTCTTCAACGTCTATGGCCCGCGGCAGGACCCGATGTCGCCCTATTCCGGCGTCATCTCCATTTTCGCCCGCCGGGTCGCCCGCGGCGAGGACGTGGAGATCCACGGCGACGGGCAGCAGGTCCGCGACTTCGTCTTCGTCGGCGACGTGGTGCGCATCCTGGCTCTGGCGATGGAGCGGCGCTTCGCCGGGTCGCAGGTCTACAACCTCTGCACCGGCCGCGCGACCTCGCTGGTGATGCTGCTGGAGGTGCTGCAGGAACTGTGCAACAGCAAGGTCCGCCGCCGCCACACCGAACCGCGGGCCGGCGACATCCGCGTGTCGATCGGCGACCCGTCGCTGATGCGCTCCACCTTCGACACCATGTGTCAGGTCGGCCTGCTCCAGGGCCTGAGCGCCACCCTGACCGGCCGCATGCCTTGAGGGTGGTGCCATAGGCGGGTATGACGGGGGTGGATTGAAGAGGTGAGCAGTGCATGACGACGTTGGCGAAATCCCCCTCTCCCCCCCGGGGAGAGGGTCGGGGTGAGGGGGATGCGCGGCGTGGCTTTGCCAAGCGCTTGGAACTTCTCGCCATCCCAAACTCCACTCGATGCTTCCCCCTCACCCTAACCCTCTCCCCGGGGGGGAGAGGGGATTGGTCCTGGGTGGCTTGAACATGGCCCGCCGCCGTTCCCTGCCCCTGCGGGCACTGTTCGTCATCCTGGCGGTCCTCGCCGTCGTCGCGGTGGCGGAGCGGGTCCACATCATCCCGTCCGGCACACTCGATCGCCTGCTGGGGCAGGAGCCCCACCGCCCGCGCCAGCCGCGCAAGCAGGAGCAGGCCGAACCACCGCCGCCGGTCGTCGCCCAACCCACCGACAAGATCGACTATGCCGACGTGGCGCGACAACTCGACGGCATCCGGGTGGAGCCGGAGAAGCGCCGAGGATACGACCGCGATGCGTGGCCGCACTGGCTGGCGCTGGAGGGCGGCTGCCTGAATTCGCGGGAGAAGGTGCTGATCCGCGACTCCCGCCGTCCGGCGACGCTCGACGCCAAGGGCTGCAGCGTGAAGTCCGGCGACTGGCTCGACCCCTACACCGGCGAACGCTACACCGACCCGCAGATGGTCGACATCGATCACCGGGTGCCGCTGGAAGAGGCCTATGCCAGCGGCGGCTACGACTGGAGCCGGGAGAAGCGCGCCGCCTACGCCAACGACACCAGCGACCCGCTGACCCTGCTGGTCTCCAGCCGCGAGGCCAACCGCGCCAAGGGCTCCAAGGGGCCGGAGGAGTGGCTGCCGCCGAAGCGCGACGGCATCTGCCTCTATGTCGCCGACTGGATCCTGGTGAAGGCGCGCTGGAGCCTCAGCATGGACGAGCGGGAGCGGGTGACGGTCGGCAACATCCTGAACGACTGCCGCGCCTCGGCCGGGCAGCAGCGCTGACGCAGCCCTGCCCTGTCCGCTGCTTTGTTGGGCGCACCACCGGTTTCGCGCTACCGTCCACCCAAGAAATGGGAGGGATGCATGAACCAGGAACCCAACGCCCTGTGGCGGGAAAGCGCCGCCACCCTGGCCGAACGGCTGGCGAAGCGGGAGCTGTCGGCGCGCGAAGCGGTCGAGGCGCATCTGGCGCGGATCGCCGCGGCCGAACCGGCGCTGTCCGCCTTCATCACCGTCGCCGCCGACACGGCGCTGGCCCGCGCCGACGCGCTGGACGCCCAGCCGGCGCCCGTCGGACCGCTTCATGGCCTGCCTGTGGCGGTGAAGGACCTGACCGACACCGCCAGCATCCGCACCACCTACGGCTCGGCGCTCTATGCCGATCATGTGCCGGCCAGCAGCGACATCGCGGTGGCGCGGATCGAGGCAGCGGGCGGCATCGTCATCGGCAAGACCAACACGCCGGAATTCGGCTTCGGCGCCATCTGCCGGAACCGCCTGTATGGCCCGACCCGCAACCCGGCCGATCCCGCCCTGACCTCCGGCGGGTCGAGCGGCGGGTCGGCGGCGGCGGTCGCGGTCGGCATGGCCCCGCTGGCGCACGGCACCGACTATGGCGGGTCGGTGCGGATCCCGGCCAGCTTCTGCGGCGTCGCCTCGATCCGGCCGACGCCGGGGTTGATCCCGGCACCCGGCCGCGCGCTGGGCTGGGACACGCTGGCGACCCATGGCGTGCTGGCCCGCGACACCGCGGACTGCGCGCTGCTGCTGTCGGCAATGGCCGGCAGCGACCTGCGCGACCCGACGTCCCTGTTCGGTGACCGCGACGACGGATCGGAGACGCGGCTGGGCGCCACCGCCGATTTCGGCGTCGCCACCGTCTCCCAGGCGGTGCGGGAGCGCTTCGCCGAAGCTGTGGAGCGGCTGGAGCGGGCCGCCGGGCCGGTGGCGCGCCGCCATCCCGACTGCGGCGACGCCATGGCGACCTTCCGCACGCTGCGCGCCGCCCAGACCCGACACGCCTTCGGCCCGATGCTGGCCAAACATGGCAAGGCGCTGACCGACACCATCCGCTGGAACATCGAGGCCGGCGCCGGCATCACCGCCGACGCCTATCTGGAGGCGCAGGCCGCCCGCACCGCGCTCTACCGCCGCTTCGTCGCGCTGTTCGATGAGATCGACGTGCTGGCTGCCCCGGCCTGCGGCGTGCTGCCCTGGCCGAACGAGGACGGCGAGGTGACGGTGATCGACGGCCGGCCGGTGGAGACCATCCTCGACTATATCGGCGTCACCGCCGTCGTGACGCTGATCGGTTTCCCCGTGCTGACCCTGCCGGTCGGCGGAGACGGGCTGCCCTTCGGCATCCAGCTGGTCGCCCGGCCGGGCGAGGAACGGCGCCTGATCCGCATGGGCCAGATGCTGGAGCGGGAGGCGGGGTTCACCCACCGCTGGGCCACCGCTTGGGCTCCCTGACCGGACACCTGCCGCCGGGACATGAACCGCGGCAGGTGACAGCGAATTCATGCCTTCGGGGCGGCAAAGGGTGGTAATCGGCAGATCATGTGCTGACCGCTTGCGAGTGCCCGACCGATGCCCGCGCGTGCATACACCCCGCCTGCTCCCACCGGACGCCTGTCCGCCGCCCGCCATTTCCTGTCCGACGTCTGGCGCCTGACCAAGCCCTATTGGTCGTCGGAGGAGAAATGGGCGGCGCGCGGCCTGCTGGCGGCGATCGTCGTCCTCAATCTGGCGGCGGTGTTCATGGAGGTCTGGTTCACCCAGATCAACGCAGACATCTTCAACGCGCTGCAGGAGAAGGACCAAAGCGGCTTCATCCAAGCCCTGCTGGTGTTCGGCGGGCTGGCGCTGGTCTTCATCGCGGTGGCCGTCTATCGCCTTTATCTGAACCAGATGCT
Source organism: Azospirillum sp. TSH20 (assembly GCF_003115935.1). NCBI lineage: Bacteria > Pseudomonadati > Pseudomonadota > Alphaproteobacteria > Rhodospirillales > Azospirillaceae > Azospirillum > Azospirillum sp. TSH20. The sequence continues at coordinate 4,253 of NZ_LGQU01000171.1, read as the reverse complement.
GCAGATCCGCTGGCGGCGCTGGCTGACCGAACGCTATCTCGGCGATTGGCTGGAGAATCAGACCTATTACCGGCTGCAATTCGCCAACACCGGCACCGACAACCCCGACCAGCGCATCGCCGAGGATCTGCGCAGCTTCGTCCAGTTGACGCTGAGCCTGTCGCTGGGCTTCCTCACCAATCTGGTCTCGCTGGTCTCCTTCCTCGCCATCCTGTGGAGCCTGTCGGGGTCGGTCACCATCCCGTGGCTCGGCATCGATCTTCCCGGCTACATGGTGTGGGTGGCGCTGGTCTATGCCGTCGCCGGCACCTGGATCACCCACCGGATCGGCAAGCCGCTGGCGCGGCTCAGCTTCGACCAGCAGCGTTACGAGGCCGACTTCCGCTTCGCCCTGGTCCGCCTGCGCGAGAATGCCGAGAGCGTCGCCCTCCAACAGGGCGAGGCGCAGGAGGCGCGCGGCTTCGGCGACCGCTTCGCCCGCGTCGTCGCCAACTGGTGGTCGCTGATGCGCACGCAGAAGCGGCTGGTCTGGTTCACCTCCGCCTATGGCCAGATCGCCGTCATCTTCCCGCTGCTGGTCGCCGCCCCTCGCTATTTCAGCGGCGCCCTTCCGTTGGGCTCGCTGATGCAGACCTCGCAGGCCTTTGGGCAGGTGCAAGGCGCGCTGTCCTGGTTCATCGACGCCTATGTGAACCTCGCCGACTGGCACGCCACCACCAGCCGTCTGACCGGCTTCCACCATGCGGTACAGGCGGTGCGCGCCGCCAGCCCCGACCATGCGGGGGTGGAGCGCGCGGCGGCCACGGACGGCGCCCTGACGCTGGACGGGCTGGCCCTGACCCTGCCCACCAGCGGAACGCCGCTGGTCCGCGCCGACCTGACCGTGCAGCCGGGCGACACCCTGCTGATCACCGGCCCTTCCGGGTCGGGCAAGAGCACCATCCTGCGCGCCATCGCCGGCATCTGGCCCTTCGGCCGCGGCCGCATCGCCCTGCCGGCCGGCGGCACGGCCACCGTCAACGGCAGCATGGTCCTGCCGCAGAAGCCCTATCTGCCGATCGGCACCCTGCGCGCCACGGTCACCTATCCCGCCCCTCCCGACGCCTTCGAGGCGGAGGCGGTGCGCGAGGTGCTGGACGCCGTCGGCATGGCCGGCTTCGCCGACCGGCTGGACGAAGAGGACCACTGGTCGCAGCGCCTGTCCGGCGGCGAACAGCAGCGCATCGCTATCGCCCGCGCCCTGCTGCACAGGCCCGACTGGCTCTATCTGGACGAGGCCACCTCCGCCTGCGATCCGGAGACGGAGGAACGGCTTTACGGCCTGCTGCGTGCCCGCCTTCCCGGCACCACCCTGGTCAGCGTCGGCCACCGCCCCAGCCTCGCGGCCTTCCACGAGCGCCGGCTGACGGTGCGGCGCAATGGCGACGGGATCGGGGATCTGGCGGCAGTGTAAACTACGCGGGCGGCTGCTCCCGCCGCGCCTCCGTCAGCAGCCACTGTCGGAAGGCGGCGAAGGGCGGGTGGTTGGCCTTGCCGCGGGGGTGGACGAGGTAATAGGCCCGCGCGCTGCGGTGCGGCCGGTCGATGGCCGGGACCAGGGTCCCGTCGTCCAACTCGGCGCGGACCAGCAGGGTCGGCAGCAGGGCGACGCCCAGCCCTGCCTCCGCCGCCTGGGCGGTTGTGGCGAATTGCTCGAACACCATGCCGGCACCGGGGCGCGGCGGCAGCCCCTGGGCCGACAGCCACTCGTTCCAGGCGTCGGCGCGCGTGCTGGTGTGCAGCAGCGGCAAGGACAGCAGATCGGCAGGCTCCGCCACCGGATGGGCGCTGAGGAAGGCCGGCGAGCAGACCGGCAGCACCTCCTCGTCCAGCAGATGGTCGCAGACGGCGTCGGGCCAGTCGCCGAAGCCGTAATGGATGGCGGCATCCAGGTCATGCAGGCGGAAGTCGAAGGGCGCCAGCTTGGTGGTGAAGTGGATCGTCACCTGCGGATGGGCGGCCTGGAAGGCCGGCAGCCGCGGCACCAGCCAGCGCGTGCCGAAGGTCGGCAGGATGGCGAGGTTCAGCACGCCGCCCTTGGGCGCGGCGATGGTCCGCACGGTGGCCGCCGCGATCTGGCGCAGGGCGTCACGGATCGGGTCGGCGTAGAGCGCCCCGGTCGGGGTCAGCGTCACCCGCTGGCCCTTGCGGGTGAACAGCGGGGTGCCGATCTGGTCCTCCAGCGCCTTGATCTGCCGGCTGACCGCGCCTTGCGTCAGCGAAAGCTCGGCCGCCGCGGCGGTGAAACTGCCGGTGCGGGCCGCCGCCTCGAAGGCGGTCAGCATGCTCATCGAGGGGAGGAGGCGGCGCTGCAGATCCATGACCTCTTCATTACCAAAGCTCATGACCTGTGGAAAGAAAGTCGTTTGCGCCCTGGCGCGCGGCACGGCACGCTCGCTATCCTGGAGATCCTGAACAGGCGGGGCGGCATCGCGATGAAGACCGGTGGTCAGTTGGTCGTCGAAGCGCTGGAGGCGCAAGGCGTGCGGCGGGTGTTCGGCGTGCCGGGCGAGAGCTATCTCGCCGTGCTGGACGCCCTGCACGACAGCCCGATCGAGATGGTCGTCGCCCGCCACGAAGGCGGTGCCGCGATGATGGCGGAGGCGCAGGCCAAGCTGACCGGCCGCCCCGGCGTCTGCCTTGTCACCCGCGGTCCCGGCGCCACCAACGCCGCGTCCGGCATCCATGTCGCGCAGCAGGACGAAACCCCGCTGGTCGTTCTGGTCGGCCAGATCGAGCGCGGCATGCGTGGCCGCGACGCCTTTCAGGAGGTGGATTACGGCAAGCTGTTCGGCGGCATGTGCAAATGGGTCGCCGAGATCGACAGCGCCGACCGCGTGCCGGAGATGATCTCCCGCGCCTTCCACACCGCGATGGCCGGCCGCCCCGGCCCGGTGGTGCTGGCCCTGCCGGAAGACACGCTGACCGAGACCGCCGACGTCGAGATCGCCCCGTTCGCGGAACCGGTGGAGTGCGCCCCCACGCCGGCGCAGCTGGCGTCCTTCGGCGCGCTGCTGGCCAAGGCGGAACGGCCGCTTCTGGTTGTCGGCGGTTCCCGCTGGACGGCGGAGCAGGTGGCGGCGCTGCAGGGCTTTGCCGAAAAGCTGTCGCTGCCGGTGGCGGTGACCTTCCGCCGACAGATGCTGTTCGATCATTGCCACCCACTCTATGCCGGCGACATCGGGCTGGGTATCAACCCGAAGCTGACGGCGCTGGTCAGGGACAGCGACCTGCTGATCCTGCTGGGCGACCGCTTCTCAGAAGTGCCGTCGCAGAGCTACGACCTCCTGGGCATCCCGGATCCGGGGAAAGCGGTGGTGCATATCCACCCGGGGGCGGAAGAGATCGGCCGCGTCTATCGCCCGACGCTGGGCATGGTCGCCACCCCGGCCGGCTTCCTCGACGCGGTGGCGGAACTGAGCCTGAGCGCGAAGCCGGACTGGAAGGCCCGCGCCGAAGCCGCGCACGCCGCCTATGACGCCTGGAGCACCCCGCCCGACTCCATCCCCGGCGACGTGCAGATGGGCCGCATCATGGCCTGGCTGGACGAGCGGCTGGAGCATGACGCGATCTTCACCAACGGCGCCGGCAACTACGCCACCTGGATTCACCGTTTCCACCGCTTCCGCCGCTTCGGCACCCAGGCGGCGCCGGTGTGCGGGTCCATGGGCTACGGCCTGCCCGCCGCCATCGCCGCCAAGCTGCAGCATCGCACCCGCGACGTGCTGTGCTTCGCCGGCGACGGCTGCTTCCAGATGACGGGGCTGGAGTTCGGCACCGCCGTTCAGGAAGGGGCCGCCGTGATCGTGCTGGTCGTCGACAACGGCATGTACGGCACCATCCGCATGCATCAGGAGCGCGAGTATCCCGGCCGCGTGTCCGGCACGCGGCTGCAGAATCCCGACTTCGCCGCCTTCGCCCGCGCCTATGGCGGCCATGGCGAGACGGTGGAGACCACCGACCAGTTCGCCCCGGCCTTCGAACGCGCCCGCGCCTCCGGCCTGCCGGCGATCATCCACATCAAGCTCGACCCCGAAGCCCTGACCCCGACCCGGACACTCTCCGAGATCCGCGCGGCGGGGAAGGGGAAGTGATTTAACACTCTCCACCACCTAAGTCCCCTCTCCCCCCGGGGAGAGGGTTAGGGTGAGGGGGAAGCACCGCAGGATTTTCGCAAAAGTCCCGCCACGCATCCCCCCCACCCCCCCCCCCTC
>NZ_LGQU01000153.1:0-18218 GCF_003115935.1 Azospirillum sp. TSH20 | reverse complement strand
ACCTCCCCCGCTCTCAGCGGACCTGCGGTCCGCCTGCCGCGTCAGCACAAAGCGAAGCTTTGTGCGAGAGCTGGGCGGGGGAGGGACTACCGCCGCCTTCCTGAGCAAGCACTTAGTCCCCTCCCCCGCCCAGCGGGGGAGGGTTAGGGTGGGGGTCTAACTTCGCAAGAATACCGCCCTCAGCACTCCGCGTCCGCCTGCGGCATCAGCTCGTACTGCGGCTTGTAGCCCGGCTGGGCGCGGACGCGGTCGGCCCAGGCCTGGACGTTGGGATAGTCCTTGGCGTCGATCCCGGATTCGGTCAGCAGGTCGATCCAGGGGAAGGCGAAGATGTCGGCGATGGTCAGCCGGTCGCCCTCGATGAAGCCGCGGCCGGCCAGATGCTGGTCGAACAGCTTCAGGCCGCTGGCCGCCGAGGCGTCGATCCAGGGCAGGGCGTTGGCGTCGCCGTTGAACTTGCGCACGGCACGGGCGCGCTGGACCGGCAGCAGCACGTCGGCCAGCCAGCTCAGCCATTCGGCGAGGCGGATCTTTTCGACATCGTCGCGGCCGCCGAACTGGCCGGTCTGTTCGGCCAGATAGGTCAGGATCACGCTGGACTCGGAAACCGACCGGTCGCCATGCACCAGCGTCGGCACCCGGCCGAAGCGGTTGATCGCCTGATATTCGGGCGACTTCTGCTGACCGTTGCGCAGGTCGACATGGCGGTACTGGAAGGGAATGCCGCCCAGCCGGAAGAACAGCGCGATGCGGGTCGCGGGCTGGGAATTCACGTTGCCGTAGAGAATGAAGGGCGCGGTCACGATGCTCTTGTCTCCCTGAAGTGTGGACACGGGGATCGCCCGATGTCCGGCATTTCCCGGGAGCATGGCCTCAACCGCCCTGGCCGCGCCAGCGGAAACCGCGCCCACCTCCTCTCCGCATCACATGTCGCTGGTCGCCGGCTCCTGCACCCGCTTCACGCCGAGCAGCTTCAGCACATAGCGCTCGTACACCGGTTCGCTGATGCCCTTGCGGACCTTGCGCAGGAAATAGCGCTCGAACCCGATCTTGGCGAAATGGACCCAGCGTCCGTGCGACGACCAGTTGACGTTGCGCGGCGGGATTTGCGGCATGGCGACGAAGGCGACGCCGCTGTCGCCGAAATCGGCGAGGCACAGCGCGCTCCAGGTCGCTTCCTCCACCGGCTCCTTGCCGTCGAGAAGCGAGCGGATGTTGCGGGCGGCGGCGGTGACCATCGTTTCGATCATATAGCCGGTCTTCGGCACGCCGACCGGCACCGGCGTCTTTTCCACCGGCGGGATGGCGATGCAGACGCCGACGCCGAAGACGTTGCGGTGAGTCGGATTGCGCTGGTGCTTGTCGGCCAGGACGAAGCCGCGCGGGTTGACCAGCCCCTCCGCACCGCGCAGGGCGGCGATGCCGCGGAAGGCCGGCAGCATCATGGTCAGGCGGCTTTCGACCACATGCGCCGTCTTCTCACGGCCGTTCTCGTCCATCTCCGTGACATGCACGGCGTCGGGGGTGAAGCGGTCGGTGCGGGCGTTGACGATCCACTTGATGTGACGCTCGCGCAGCGCCGATTCCAGCAGCCCCTTGGTGTCGCCGACGCCGCCCAGCCCGAGATGGCCGACATAGGGTTCCGACGAAATGAAGGTGATGGGGACCTTGTGGCGGATCTTCCGGCGCCGCAGGTCGGCGTCGGCGATCATCGCGAACTCATAGGCCGGGCCGAAGCAGGAGGCGCCCTGCACCGCGCCGATCACCAGCGGGCCGGGGTCGCGGCAGAAGGCCTCCCAGCGCTCCGCCGCCTCCACCGCATGGTCGACATGGCAGATGGAGATGGTGTTGGCCTGCGGACCGAAGCCTTCGATCTCGTCGAAGGCCAGTTCGGGGCCGGTGGCGATCACCAGCTGGTCGTAGTCGAGGCTGGTGCCGTCGTTCAGCTCCAGCCTGTTCTCCTCCGGCCGCACCCGACGGCAGCCGACCGGGGTGAAGGCGATGCCCTTGCGGGCGAAAGGTTCGGCAAGCGGGACGGTGATGTCCTCCCGCTTGCGCCAGCCCACGGCCACCCAGGGGTTGGACGGCACGAACTGGAAGCTGTTGCTGTTCGACACGACGGTGATCCGATCCTCCGGCCGCGCCAGTTCCTTCATTTCGTAGGCCATCGGGATGCCCCCGATGCCCGCCCCCAGGACGACGATATGCGCCATTGCTGTTTCCTCTCCTAAGGCAGGCCTTCTTCTCGGTCATCTCGACGGATTGACCGGCGGGCCTTGCGTTTGTGGAAGATGTGCGCCGCCGCTCCCTCAGGAGAAAGCAACGCCGGAACGCGCGCCCAGCCGCTTCAGGATCATCGCCAGCGGGCAGAAGCCGGTGAAGGAGGCCTGCAGCAGGTTGGCGCCGACGAAGGCGGTCAGCCAGAGCCACTGCGGGCTGTGCAGTTGCGACAGGGCCAGACTGACCAGGATCATGGTCCCGGCGAAGGCCATCACGATACGATCGATGCTCATGTCCGTGTCTCCGGTGGGGAAGAGGGGAGTGCCGACGAATGGTCCGGCGGCGGTCCGTCGCAGTAGAGGCCCTGCAGCACCTCGATCACCGCGGCGGCCTCGGTGCTGGCCAGCGCATAGACGATCGAATGCCCAACGCGCCGGGTGCGGACGAGGCCGTCGGCGCGCAGCCGGGCCAGATGCTGCGACAGGGCCGATTGGCTGAGTCCGATGGCGGCCACGAGCGCGCCGACGCACATCTCCCCGTGCGCCAGATGGCAGAGGATGGAAAGGCGCCGTTCGTTGGCGATCGCCTTCAGCAGGCGCGCCGCGGAGCGGATATGGCGGCCATCCGAATCATTCATTGACACTAAATTAGAGTATTCTAAATTAAAGGTCAACAGGCGTCCGCCGCACCTATCCGTCCGTTCCTGCCGTTCGAGGTGGCCCAATGTCCCGTCGATCCTCTCCAGCCATTCTGGCCGCCCCCCTCGCCCTCGCCCTGGCCCTGCTGTGCGTCGCCGGCTTCCCGCCGGGCGCGCGCGCCCAGCAGACGGCCCCGCAGGCGGAGGTGAAGGCGACGGTGAAGTCGGAGCTACCTGCCAGCATCACCATCCAGCCCCGCCCGGTGGAGGATCTGAAGGCCGTCTACGCCACGGTGGAAAGCGTCCACGAGACGCTGGCTCGCACCCGCATCGGCGGCACCATCGCCGAGCTGAAGGTGAAGGAAGGGGACAAGGTCACCACCGGCCAGCTGCTCGCCACCGTCCGCGACCCAAAGCTGCCGTTGCAGATCGTCTCGCTGGACGCGCGCATCCAGGCTTTGCAGGCGCAGCAGCATCAGGCCGAACTGGAGCTGGACCGGGCGCAGCGCCTGCGCGCCAGCGGCACGGGCACGCAGCAGCGGCTGGACGACGCGCAGTCGGCGGTGGACGTCGCCCGCGCCCAGATCACCGCCATGAAGGCGGAGCGGGCGGTGGTCGAGCAGCAGCTGCGCGAGGGCGAGGTGCTGGCCCCGGCCAACGGCCGCATCCTGCAGGTCAAGGTGATCGACGGCGCGGTGGTGGTCCCCGGCGAGACGGTGGCGAGCATCGCCACGGAAACCTATGTGCTGCGCCTGCATCTGCCGGAGCGCCATGCCCGCTTCATGCATGAGGGCGACCCGGTGCTGGTCGGCAACCGCGGGCTGGCGCCGGCCACGCCACAGGCTGCCACTCCGCAGGCTGCCGCTCCGGTTGGTGAAACCGCGTTGAAGCGCGGCACCGTGCGGCAGGTGTATCCGGAACTGTCGGGCGGGCAGGTGGTCGCCGACGCCACCGTCACCGGGCTGGGCGACTTCTTCGTCGGCGAGCGGGTGCGCGTCTATGTGGCGACCGGCACACGGCAAGCCATCGTGGTGCCGCCGGACTGGATCGTCCGCCGCTTCGGCACCGATTTCCTGCGGCTGGCCGACGGAAGCGAAACGCCGGTGCAGGTCGGCGGACCGATCCCGGCGCTGGACGGCCAGCCCGGCGGGATCGAGGTGCTGTCGGGATTGAAGCCGGGCGACGTGATCGTCCGGCCGGAGGGCGTGTGATGAAGCTCGGCATTTCCGGGGTGTTGACGCGGACCTTCATCCGCTCGCCCCTGACCCCCCTGCTGCTGCTGGCCTCGCTGGTGGTCGGCGCCGTCGCGCTGATGTCGCTGCCGCGCGAGGAGGAACCGCAGATCAGCGTGCCGATGGTGGACATCCTGGTCCGCGCCGACGGGCTGAAGGCCGACGATGCGGTCGAGCTGGTGACCAAGCCGCTGGAGGAGATCGTCAAAGGCATCGACGGGGTCGAGCACACCTACAGCCAGACCATGGACGACCGGGTGGTGGTGACCGCCCGCTTCCTGGTCGGCACCTCTTCCGACGACGCCATCCTGCGCGTGCACGAGAAGGTGCGCGCCAACATGAACCGCATCCCGCTCGGCATTCCGGAACCATTGATCGTCGGGCGCGGCATCAACGACGTGGCGATCCTGACCCTGACGCTGGCGCCCAAGCCGGACGAGGCGGGGCGCTGGACCGACACCGCGCTGCACGGCGTCGCCGACGAACTGCTGGCCCAGCTGGTCCAGGTCGAGGATGTCGGCAAGAGCTACATCGTCGGCGGCCGGCCCGACCAGATCCGGGTGGAGCCCGACCCGGAAAAGCTGGCGCTGTTCGGGGTGACGCTGAACCAGCTGGTCGACAAGGTGAAGAACGCCAACCGGTCCTTCATCGTCGGATCGGTGCGGGCGCAGGGCGGCAGCCTGCCGGTGGTGGCGGGACAGACCCTGCAGGGCACCGCCGACATCGGCCTGCTGCTGGTGACCACCCGCGACGGACGCCCGGTCTATGTCAAGGACGTGGCCGACATCGTCGTCGGCTCGCGGCCCGACGACAGCATGGCCTGGACGATGACGCCGGACGGCAAGGGCGGGCTGGTCCGCACCCCGGCCGTCACGCTGGCCATCGCCAAGCGGGCCGGCGCCAACGCCGTCACCATCGCCGAGCGCGTGCTGGAGCGCGTCCACGCCATCGAGAGTGAGTCGCTGCCGAAGGGCCTGACGCTGACCGTCACCCGCAATTACGGCGAGACCGCCAACGAAAAGGTGAACGAGCTGCTGTTCCATCTGGCGCTCGCCACCGTCACCATCGTCGCGCTGATCGTGCTGGCCATCGGCTGGCGCGAGGGCATCGTGACGCTGATCGTCATTCCGACGACCATCCTGCTGACCATGTTCGCGTCCTGGCTGATGGGCTACACCATCAACCGGGTCAGTTTGTTCGCCCTGATCTTCTCCATCGGCATCCTGGTGGACGACGCCATCGTCGTGGTCGAGAACATCGATCGTCATTGGGCAATGAAGGACGGCCGGTCCAAGGTGCAGGCCGCCATCGAGGCGGTGGCCGAGGTCGGCAACCCCACCATCGTCGCCACCCTGACCGTCATCGCCGCGCTGCTGCCGATGATGTTCGTGTCCGGCCTGATGGGGCCGTACATGAGCCCGATCCCCGCCAACGCGTCGGCGGCGATGGTGTTCAGCTTCTTCGTCGCCATGGTGCTGACGCCCTGGCTGATGGTGAAGCTGCGGCCCGGCGAGACGCCGGCTGCCGGACATGAGTCAGGACATGGTGGCGGCCACGAGGGCGGCGGCGCGCTGGGACGGATGTATCTGGCGGTGGCACGGCCGCTGATCCGCAGCAAGCGTCGGGCCTGGACCTTCCTGCTGGTGGTCGGCGTCGCGACCCTGGCCTCGACCACGCTGTTCTATACCAAGGACGTGGCGGTGAAGCTGCTGCCCTTCGACAACAAGTCGGAACTGCAGGTCGTCGTCGATCTGCCGCGCGGCGCCTCGCCGGAGGAGACCGAGCGCGTGCTGCTGACCGCGGCGCGGGCGATTGGCGACCTGCCGGAGCTGGAGAGCGTCCAGGCCTACAGCGGTACCGCCTCTCCCTTCAACTTCAACGGCCTTGTCCGGCATTACTACCTGCGCGACCAGCCGGAGCAGGGCGATCTGCAGGTGAACCTCGCGCCGAAGGGCGAGCGCAGCCGCAGCAGCCACGAGATCGCGCTCGACGTCCGCGCCCGGCTGAAATCCGTGGCGGTGCCGGACGGCACGACGGTCAAGGTGGTCGAGGTGCCGCCCGGCCCGCCGGTGCTCTCCACCCTGCTGGTCGAGGTCTATGGCCCCGATGCGGCGATGCGGCAGAAGGCGGCGCACATCGTCGAGGACGCCTTCCGCAGCGTGGACTTCATTGTTGATGTCGACAACACCGTGCGTGCGCCCGGCGAGCGGCTACGCTTCGCGCTCGACCATGAAAGCCTGGAGTTCCATGGCGTCGAGGAACAGGCGGTCTACGACACGCTGCAGGCGCTGGTCGGCGGCGTGCCGGTCGGCTATTCCCACCGCGGCGCCGGGCGCAATCCCATCGAGATCGCGGTGCAGCTGCCGAAATCCGGCCTGTTCCTGTCCGAACGCATCCTCGCCACCCCGGTGCCGGGCACGCGCGGCACGGTGGAACTGGGCGATCTCGTCACGATGACGCGGGAGCCGGCCTCCTACCCGCTGTTCCGCCGCAACGGCCGCTATGCCGAGATGGTGATGGCCGACCTCGCCGGCCGGTTCGAGGCGCCGATCTACGGCATGCTGGCGGTGCAGGACCGCTTGAAGCAGGTCGACTGGAAGGCTGCCGGTCTGGGCGCGGAGCCGGAGATCCTGCTGCACGGCCAGCCCGAGGACCAGAGCAAGCCGGCCCTGCTGTGGGAGGGCGAATGGGAGATCACCTATGTCACCTTCCGCGACATGGGAGCGGCCTTCGGCGTGGCGATCCTCGGCATCTATCTGCTGGTGGTCGGCCAGTTCGGCAGCTTCAAGCTTCCGCTGGTGATCCTGGTGCCGGTGCCGCTGACGCTGATCGGCATCGTGCTCGGCCACTGGCTGTTCGGCGCGGCCTTCACCGCGACCTCGATGATCGGTTTCATCGCGCTGGCCGGCATCATCGTCCGCAACTCCATCCTGCTGGTGGACTTCATCCGTCACCTGCGCGAGCGCGGGATGAGCGTGCGCGAGGCGGTGCTGGAGGCGGGGGCGATCCGCTTCAAGCCGATCCTGCTGACCGCGGTGGCCGCGATGATCGGTGCCGCCTTCATCCTGACCGACCCGATCTTCCAGGGGCTGGCGATCTCGCTGCTGTTCGGGCTGCTCAGCTCGACGCTGCTGACCGTGCTGGTGATCCCGGCGATCTACGTCGTGCTGCGCGGCGACGCGCCCACCCTGCCGCCGCAGCGGGGGGAGACGGCGGAGACGCCGCAGGAAAAGGCCGTGGCGGCGAGGGAACTGGTGGGGACGTGAGGGAGTCCCCTCTCCCCCCCGGGGAGAGGGTTAGGGTGAGGGGGGTGCGTTGCAGGATTTTCACAAGGGTTCCGTCGTGCATCCCCCTCACCCCGACCCTCTCCCCGCTTTCGGCGGACCGGAGGTCCGCCTGTCGCGTCAGCGCAAACTTCGTTTGCGCGTGAGCGGGGGGGAGAGGGGGATTTCGGACGCGCAGAACAGGTGGTAGAGGTCGCCCAGGATCGGCCGCACCCGGTCGGAGCCGATGCGGTAATGGATCGCGGTGCCCTGCCGGCGGGTGGCGACCAGACCCTCCTCGCGCAGCTTGGCGAGATGCTGGGACAGGTTGGATTGCGACAGGCCGAGGCGGCGCACCAGTTCGCCCACCTGCATCTCGCCCTCCAGAAGGCTGCACAGGATCATCAGCCGGTGGCGGCTGGCGATGGAGCGCAGGAAGCCCTCCGCCTCCGCGGCGCGCGCTTCGAAATCGGCAGCCTCGAAATCGGGGGTATTGAGTGCTGTATCGCCCAGCGTTGAGGTCATCGCCTGGACCATCCTGCCGTCGGAAATCTGCAAATTAGGGTAAACTAATATAACCCCTGGCAGAGTGGGTTCAAGGGATTTGTCGGCCGCATGGCGGCTCAGCCGATCCGCCGCAGCGACAGGCCCGACGCGGCGATGCGGAAGCTGCCATCCGGCGTCGGCTCGACCGGCTCGCCGCCGTCCAGGCGATAGCTCTTGCTTTCCGGAACCCAGCCGGCGGGGCCGCGGAAGGTCACCATCTGGATGAAGCTGGTCGTCTCGACGACGGCATGGGTGCTGCCGTCCTCGGCCGTCGCCTCGAAGCGGTCCGTTTCCATCTCCTGACGCAAAGGCATCGGCCTGCTCCCTTCCACATCCGCAGCGGCCCATAGCCTGCCATGGCGCCGCCAAAGCAAGGCATAAGTTTAATTTGGGGCTTCCGCGAGGAAAGCTCGTTTGTTCGCGCACCCCCGGCTTTTTATCGTCCGGCCATCGAAACAGTGGAAAACGGGGTTGGAGATGATCGGAAGACGGGGATTCCTGGCGGCGACGGGCGGGGTCCTGGTGCTGTCGGCGGCCGGGGCGGTGGCTGGGGCGCAGGCTGCGGAAAGCAATAAATCCAAGGCTGGCAGGGCATCCGGCAGCGATGCACTGGCCGGAAAGATGACGGAGCTGGAGGCGCGCAGCGGCGGCCGGCTTGGCGTCGCGGTGCTCGATACCGCAAACGGCAAGCTGCATGGCTGGCGTGGGGACGAGCGGTTCCCGATGTGCAGCACCTTCAAATTTCTATTGGCTGCCGCCGTGCTGAAGGCTGTGGACCAGGGCAAGGACCGGCTGGACCGGCGGATCCCGGTGACCAAGGCCGATCTGGTGCCCTATGCCCCCTTCGCCGAAACCCGGCTGAACGGCACGCCGCCGACGGTGGCCGAACTGTGCGAGGCGGCGATGACGCTCAGCGACAATGTCGCGGCCAACCTGCTGCTGCCGGGGATCGGCAATCCGGCCGGCCTGACCGCCTTCATGCGGGGCATCGGCGACAAGACCACCCGGCTGGACCGCAACGAACCGACGCTGAACACCGCCATTCCCGGCGATCCGCGCGACACCACCACGCCGGCCGCCATGGTGCGCAGCATGGAGCGGATCCTGGTCGGCGACGTGCTGCGGCCGGACTCCCGCCGGCAACTGATCGACTGGATGGTCGCCAACAAGACCGGCGACAAGCGCCTGCGCGCCGGGCTGCCGGCCGGCTGGCGGGTGGGGGACAAGACGGGGACCGGCACCAACGGCACCGCCAACGACATCGCCATCGTCTGGCCGGAGGGCCGTGCGCCGCTGCTGGTCGCCTGCTACCTGACCCAGACGGCGGAGGGCTTCAAGCAGCAGGACTCCATCCATGCCGAGGTGGCGCGGGCGGTTGCCGGCCTGATCGCCTGAGGCCCTTCAAGCGAGTAGGGTCAGGCGGGAGATGCCGGCGTCGGTTGCGGCGGCTGGGCCCATCGCACGATGGACCGCACGGCGTTCAGGGCGTTCACATTGTCCTGAATGTGAAAATGCCGCCGCAACTCGGCGACCGCCGCCCACTCGCCGCTTTCGTGAAACGCCTTCTGGATTGCGGCGGCTTCATCCTGGCTGACGCTGAACATCCGACCCTCATGGCCGACCTTGCGACCTTCGCCGCCGATCATGCACCGGCGATGGTGTCGGTTGCAAGATCACCGACGGCCGATCCTTGCTGACGGGCCGGGAAAGGATGGGCGGCGGCATAGGCGGCGATCCGGCCGGCGAGATGGTCGGCCAGCGCGTCGACCCGCAAGGGGCGGCGGCGGCCGGAGGCGAACAGCAGCTGGAGCGGCGAATCCTCGTCGCTCCAATCCGTCAGCAGCGGACGCAGGCGTCCGGCGGTGACGTCGGCGGCGACATCAAGCCAGGATTTGTGGGCGATGCCGCAGCCGGCCAGCGCCCAGTCGCGCAGCACCGCGCCGTCGTCGGTGGCGCGGTCGGCCTCCACGACGATGCTGCGCTCGCCCGCCGGTCCGGCGAAGCGCCAGCGGTTCAGCGGCTCCCGGCCGCGCAGCAGGACGAGGCAGCGATGGCCGCGCAGATCCTCCGGCATGGTGGGGGTGCCGTGTGCTTCGAGATAGGCGGGCGAGGCCACCGGCACCCGGCGTGACGGTGCCATTTGCCGCCGGACGAAGGCGGAATCCGGCAGGGCGCCATAGCGCAGCGCGCAGTCGAGATCGTCGCGCAGCAGGTCGGCCAGATGATCGCCCAGCAGCAGGGTGATGCGGATGGCCGGATGCCGGTCGTGGAACTCGTCGAGCCACGGGCGCAGGACCGTCCGGCCGAAGTCCGACGGCGCCGCCAGCCGCACCGGCCCGGCGAAGCGGCTGCGGTCGCCGGCCAGCCGTTCGGCCGCCGCATCCAGCTGTTCCAGAGCCTGCCGGCAACTGGCGAGATAGGCGGCGCCGGCATCGGTCGGGCGGACGCTGCGCGTCGAGCGCTCGAACAGGCGGGCGCCCAGCGCCTGCTCAATCCGTTTCAACGCGGCGCTCGCCGTCGCCGGCAGCAGGCCGAGCTGCCGCGCCGCCGCCGACAGGTTGCCATGCTCCGCGACGGCAAGCAGCAGGCGAAGGTCGTCGAGCGCGATCATTGTCAAATCTCGTTTGGCAATATCTCAAAAACTCCCGGGATTATCCGCCAAGGCGCCGAGGGACACAATGAGGTCCAAGGCAAGAGGGACGGCAAACGCCGTCCGGCCTCCGGAGATTTTCATGGACAGGAACGAAAAAGCGGCGGGTGCCGCATCGCTGGCGGATCGCAGCGTGGTCGTCATCGGCGGCGGCTCCGGCATCGGCCGGGCGGTGGCCGCCGCGGCGCGCGGGCAGGGGGCGCGGGTGGTCATCGCCGGCCATGACGCGGTGAGGACCCGCATCGCCGCCGAGGCCTTGGGGGTCGAGGGGCTGGCCGCCGATCTGGGCGACCGCGGCAGCCTGGACGCCCTGTTCCGCAGCGTCGGCAGCCTCGACCATCTGGTGGTGACCGCCGGGCCGCAGATCGGGTCCCCCGCCTTCGCGCAGCTCGATCTCGCCGCCGCCCGGCGGGCTTTCGAGGTGAAGCTGTGGGGTGCGGCCGACGCGGTCCAGGCGGCGCTGCCGCATCTGGCGCCGGACGGGTCGGTGACGCTGACCTCCGGCCTGCTGTCGCGCAAGGCGAGTGTCGGGTCTCTGGCCAAGACGGTGATGAACGCCGCCGTCGAGGCGTTGGGCAAGTCGCTGGCGAAGGAGCTGGCGCCGCTGCGGGTCAATGTGGTGTCGCCGGGCGTGACGGCGACGGAGAACTGGCGGGCCATCCCGGCGGACGGGCGCGACGCCTTCTTTGCGAAGGTCGGGGGCGGGCTGCCGGTCGGCCGTGTCGGCCGCGCGGAGGAGGTGGCTGCGGCCTTCCTGTTCGCAATGACCACGGGTTTCGTCACCGGATCGGTGATCGACGTCGATGGCGGAGGCTTGCTGTGAGCGGATCCCTGTTTTCCCCCTACCGGCTGGGCGGGCTGGAGCTGCCCAATCGCATCGTCATGGCGCCGATGACCCGTGCCCGCGCCGGCGAGGACGAGGTGCCGTCTGATCTCGCCCCGGCCTATTATGCGCAGCGCGCCGGCGCCGGGCTGATCGTGACGGAGGCGACCCAGATCGGCTCCGGCGCCAAGGGCTACTCGCGGACGCCGGGGCTCTACACGCCGGCGCAGATCGCCGCCTGGACAGCGGTGACCGATGCCGTGCACCGGCGCGGCGGGCGCATCGTCGCGCAGCTGTGGCACACCGGGCGGGTGTCGCATCCGATGTTCCATGGCGGGGCCAAGCCGCCGGCTCCCTCGGCCATCCTGCCGGCGGACACCGCGATCTGGGCGGTGGGGCCGGACGGGACCGGCGGCATGGTGCCCTGCGTCGAGCCGCGGGAGATGGACGGGGCGGAGATCGCAGCCACCGTCGGCCAGTTCGCCGACGCCGCCGCGAATGCGGTTGCCGCCGGATTCGACGGGGTCGAGCTGCATGCCGCCAACGGCTATCTGATCGAACAGTTCCTGCGCGACGGCAGCAACCGGCGGACCGACCGCTATGGCGGGTCGGTGGACAACCGCCTGCGCTTCCTGACCGAGGTGGTGGAGGCGGTGACCGCCGCCATCGGGGCGGAGCGCACCGGCGTGCGCCTGTCGCCGCTGATCACGCTGAAGGGGATGAGCGACAGCGATCCCTACGGCCTGTTCACCCGAGTGATCGAACGGCTGGAGGCGCTGGGCGTCGCGCGGCTGCATTTCGCCGAGGATGACTGGGACAACGGCACGCCTCTGCCGATGGAGTGGCGCGAGGCCTGGCGGGAGCGGTTCCGCGGCACCATCATCGTCGCCGGACGCTATACGGTGGAGCGGGCGGAGGCGCTGCTGGATGCCGGGCTGGTCGATCTGGTCGCCTTCGGCCGGCCCTTCGTCGCCAACCCGGACCTGCCGGAGCGCCTGCGCCACGGCCTGCCGCTGGCGGAATTCCGCGCCGACAGCCTGTTCGGTGGCGGGGCCGCCGGCTACACCGATTATTCCGCTGCCGCTTTCGCCGATTGAGGCTCAGGCGCCTTCCATCTCGGCGTCGGGCTCCATGCCGCCGGACTCGTCGAAATAATCGCCGGCGACGTCCGGCCCCCATTCCTGGACCAGCGCCACCTTCTTCTGCTTCAGCACCTCCACCCGCTTTTCGGCGCGGGTGACCTCCATCCCGGCGACCAGCGGCGGGATGCCGTAATAGAGGCCCCAGCCGACAGCCGCGGCGCTGTACATCACCAGCCAGGCCAGCGGGTCGGCGAACACCTTCGCTGCGGCGCCGATGGTGTGCTGGTGCTTCCACAGATCGATGGCGAAGGGCATGCAGCCGCAGAAATTCAGCCCGCCGACGGTGATCGGCGCCGATTTGTCGGGGTCGCGGTCGACGACATAGGCGACGATGGTCGGGATCATGCCGATGCCGAACAGGATGGTGGTCGGCAGCACGATCAGCGCCGCCGGGATGATCAGCAGGATCAGCGTGAGGCCGCCGCCCTTTTTCTTCTTCTTGCGCGCCATGGCGATCCCCCCGTTTTCCGGTCAGAAGGCGAAGAACAGGATGATGCCGGCGACCAGCACGGTCGACAGCAGGCTGGACGCGATGGCGGCGACCTGCCGGCCCGACGTTTCGATGATGGAATTGCGGTCGGCGATGGTGTGGCGGATCTTGTCCATCTCCGCATCGGCCTCGCGGTAGGCGATCTGCGCCGCCTCGAATTCCAGCCGGTCGCGGCGCAGCGATTCGGGATCGTCCACCACCTTCAGCAGTTCGGTCAGCCGTCCGTTGTGCGCGGCGGCGTCCGCCATCTTGCGCACCTCCTGCTGCTGCGGCCGGTTGTGGAAGCGGCGGAAGGCGGGGTCGAGCAAAGCCACCACCCAGCTGGCCAGATGGGTCAGCCCATCGACCCCGGTGCGGGCCTGGATGTCGGACAGGATGGTCAGCATGGCGATGACGCGCCGCATCGGCTCCACCCCGCTGCCGAGCTGGGTGTAGAGCAGCTCGTCGCCGCGCTTGTGCCGGGCGCCCAGGAAGGCGGCGATCTGGCGGTCGATGGGATCCTTGTGCCGCTCGCCCCCGGCGGCGATCCAGTCCAGCGCCCGCAGCAACTCGGCCGGCGAGGTCGGCAGCTGCTTGGCGACCAGACCGCTCATGCAGGGCATGGTCGGGTTCATCTCGTACAGCACGCGCTCCACCCCCAGCCCGTGGCTGGAGCGGTCGAGGAAGCCGCGCAGCTGGTCGAAACTCTGCACCAGCGGCACGAATTCCGGCTTGAAGTCGGTCTGGACGTTGACCCAGAACATCGGCAGCTGGTTGGCGATCACCTCCGCCACCGCCTGGGGGGATTCGCCGCGCATGAAGGCATCGGCCAGCATGGTGGCGATGCCGTCCGGCATCATCGCCCGGCCGCGGTAGCGGATGGGGGCGGCGGGGTCGAGTGCGATGCAGACGCGGGCGACCAGCCGGTCGCCCTGGGTGCCGCCCTTGCCGCTGGAGGCGGTCTGGATCGCGTTGTTGACCGCCTCCGCCCGCACGTCGTCGCCCATCGACCGGCGCAGCCACTTGTCCAGCTCGCCGCTCTCGATGACGGAGGCGGCGGCGGGGGCATGGCGGGCGAAGGCGCGGGCCAGCGTGCGGCAATGCCAGTATTCCGACCCCTGGAATTCCAGCGGCCGGGCGGCGCGGCGGGAAATCTGCGGCTGTTTCGGGCTGAGCCGGCGGCCGGCCACCCACAGATCGAGGTCGTTCAGGGTCCAGCGCTGCTTCGGATCGTCCACCAGCAGGCCGCGCACCACCTCGTTGATCGCCAGCGGCAGACGGTGCTGCTGGACCAGCGCCGGATAGGAGCCGCGCTCCAGCTTCGCCTGCAGCACCGCCTCGTCGTCCAGGCCGGACAGCGGGTTGCGGCCGAGCGCCAGGATCAGCAGGGTGACGCCCAGCGAATAGAGGTCGTCGGCCATGGTGCCGGTGCCGCGCCCGGCCGGGTTGGCCATGCCGCGCTCGATCGTCTCCAGCAGGACCGGCTGGCCGTAGCCGGGCTGCGCCGACACGCAATCGCCCAGCATCAGCCCGCCGCCGGCCAGATCGCGGTAGAACAGGTTGGTCGGGCGGATCGCGCCATGGACGACGCCGCGGCTCGACAGCTCTTTCAGCGCCGAGACCAGCGGGTGGATGATCTGCCGGGTCAGCTGGTCTTCCGGCATCGGGTCCAGCGTGTCGGTCAGCGACCCCATCAGCCGCTTGCCGCCCGGCCGTTCGAACACCAGGCAATAGCGCCGCCCGCGGTCCTGCGGCCAGTCCACCAGCCCCCAGTCGAGCAGCCGCATGTGGGTGGCGTTGTCGAGGCTGCCGACGGTGGAGCAGATGTCCATCCGCGGCAGGATCGAGGCGTGACAGATGACGGCGAAGGGCTCGATCCGCTTTTCGCGCAGAGCCTTGGCGGTGAAGGCGTTGCCGCCGACGGCGTTCAGCAGCGGGATCGGCGCGCCCGGCTGGATCTCGTAGCGTTCGGCGAGCTTGACCGTTTCGGCGTTCGCCATCGCCCCCGTGGCGGCTCCCATCGTGGCGGTTTGGGCGTCGGATGGCATGGACGGCGGATCCCCGGGGCGTGCGAAAGTGCGCAAGCCTTAGGTGGCGTGAAAAGGGCAAACAAACCCTTAACGTGCGCGTGCGTAACACTATCGGATTGGACCGGAAAGGAAAACCCCCGCCGCGGTGTCGGAGCTTTGTCGGGTACGGGAGCGGCGGGCAAGATCAACACGGATGTCACGGATTAAAACACGGATTTCACGGATGCGGCGTTCCGAGGCGGCGGCTCCCGGAAAAAGCGGGGTGTCGCCAAGGCTAAAAAATCCGTGTAATCCGTGTCTAAATCCGTGACATCCGTGTAAATCTTGCCGGCACAACCGAACGGTCCAAAAAGGCAGGGGCCGCCTTTCAGCGACCCCTTGAGCAGTCCCCCTCGCCCACAGTGGAAGAGGGGATATCTCGACGGAACGGTTACCCGTTCTTGACCTTCACGTAGGACCCCGGCGCGTCTTCCAGGGCGGGCAGGGCGCCGTCGCCGGGCTGGCGGGCGGGAACCTTGCCGTTGGCGTACTGGCCGACCCACTTGTTCCATTCCGGCCACCAGGAGCCGGGGGTCTGGGTCGCCTTCTCCAGCCACTCGTCGGAGGTCTTGGCCAGCTTGTCGCTGGTCCAGTAGCAGTACTTGTTGGCCGCCGGCGGGTTGACGACGCCGGCGATGTGGCCGGAGGCGCCGAGCACGAACTTCACCGGGCCGCTGAACAGCTGGGCGCCGCTGTAGGTGCTCTTCCACGGCGCGATGTGGTCCTCGCGGGCCGACAGGAACAGCGTCGGGACCTTGACCTTGCCCAGGTCGATCGGCACGCCCTTCAGCGTCACCGCCCCCGGCTGCGCCAGCATGTTCTTCTGGTACATGTTGCGCAGATAGAAGCTGTGCATCGCCGCCGGCATGCGGGTGCTGTCGCCGTTCCAGTACAGCAGATCGAACGGGAACGGGTCCTTGCCCAGCAGGTAGTTGTTGACGACGAACGACCAGATCAGGTCGTTGGCGCGCAGCATGTTGAAGGTGGTCGCCATCTTGGAGCCGTCGAGATAGCCCTGCTCGGCCATCTGCCCCTCGATGAAGGTCAGCTGCTCCTCGTCGATGAAGACCGACAGTTCACCGGCCTCGGTGAAGTCCAGCATGGTGGTGAAGAAGGTGGCCGACTTGATGCGGTCGTCCTTCTTGGCCGCCATGTAGGCCAGGGTCGAGGCCAGCAGCGTCCCGCCCAGGCAATAGCCGATGGCGTTGACGTCCTTCTCGCCGGTCGCCTTTTCGATGGCGTCCAGCGCCGCCAGCGGGCCTTCGACCATGTAGTCCTCGAAGCCCTTGGCCGCCAGCGTCTCGTCCGGGTTGACCCAGGACAGGACGAAGACGGTGTGGCCCTGGTCGACCGCCCACTTGATGAAGCTGTTCTTCTCGCGCAGGTCGAGGATGTAGAATTTGTTGATCCAGGGCGGCACGATCATCAGCGGACGCTTGTTCACGTCCGGCGTGGTCGGGGTGTACTGGATCAGCTGCATCAGGCTGGTCTGGAAGACGACCTTGCCCGGCGTGACCGCGATGTTCTTGCCCAGCTGGAAGGCGTCGTAGTCGGTCATGGAGATGCGCAGCTCGCCCTTGCCGCGCTCCAGATCCTTCAGCAGATGCTCCAGCCCCTTGACCAGATTCTCGCCGCCGCTCTCGATGGTCGCGCGCAGCACCTCCGGGTTCGTCATGACGAAGTTGGAGGGCGCCATCGCGTCGACGAACTGGCGGGTGTAGAAATCGACCTTCTTGGCGGTGTGGTCGTCGAGACCGTCGACCTGATTGACGGTCGACTGCATCCACCGGGCGCTCAGCAGGTAGGACTGCTTGATGAAGTCGAACAGCGTGTTCTCGTCCCAGGCGGCGTCCTTGAAGCGGCGGTCGTCCTTGGCCGGCGCGATGACCGGCTGCGTCTCCTGCCCGAAGAAGCGCTGGGTCGTGCGCTGCCACAGGGTCAGGTAGTCCTGCCACAGCGACATCTGCGCCTGCATCAGCTTGGCCGGGTCGGCCATCATGCGGGTGGTCATCTCGAGGAAGGCATGGCCGACGCCCATCGGGTCCGGGCTCTTCGGGCCGGCGCCGTCGGAGGCCTGGCGCGCGAGGAATTCGGAGACCAGCCGCTGGCTCTGTTCGGCGATGCGGGTCATCGCCCGCGACATCTCGACCGGATCGGGAAGCTTGACGTCGGGCACCTGGGGGGAAGCCGGGGTGGAAGCCTGGGGGGGGGCCTTGGTCTCGGCCATGAGCACGGTCCTTCTTCTTTGGGCGGGTGTCGCGTCGTCTCGGTCACATCGTGTCGACCACCGTGGTCCTCACGGCCCGGCTTGCGCCAGATTGGGCTTTGGGCCTTGCGGACGGGCGGCTATACAGGCTTGCGGGCGATGGTCTTCGGTGGCGGTCTCCGGGGGTGTTCTGCACCATGTCGCTGTGGGTGGCGTGCGGCGGTCCGACCTTCTGGTGCGGTGCGGGAGAAATCCGGGACCTCTCATACACCGCTGATGTGAACATTTCATTTCGCGGATCGTCGCACAAGTGTGGCGTGGCGGCCAGACACGGGGAAGGATGATGGTGACGGGCAGTCAGGAAGGCGTTCGGGGCATCGTGGCGGCCGGACGGGCGGTCGGCGCGCTAATCGTAGCGATGCCAATGGTTTTCGGGCTGTCGGCCTGCAGCGACCGGGCGCTGGACACCGGCCTTCTGGGGGCCGTCACCGGCGAGCCCTCGCCGGTCAGCGACAATTCGTCGCCCATCCGCAACATGACCGGGGAGCGCACCGACTACCCCAACCTGGGGACGGTCCCGCCGCGTCCGACCGATCTGACCACCGAGGCGCAGCGCCAGCAGGCGATGGACCGCCTCGCCGAGGACCGTGCGGCATCGCGCCGCACGCGGGAGCAGACGGAAGCGATCCAGATGCCGGAGCCGCTTCCCATACCGCCGAAGCCCAACCTGCAGCCGGGCAAGAGCTGAGGGTTTTGGGTAAAGAAAAAGCCCGCGGCCGGATGGCCGGGGGCTTTTTCGTGTGTGGGGAAGGGGATGGCTGACGATGCCCCCACCCCAACCCTCCGCTGGGCAGGGGAGGGAGCAAGTGCTTGTGCGGGAGAGTGGCGGCAGTCCCTCCCCCGCCCAGCTCTCGCACAAAGCTTTGCTTTGTGCTGACGCGGCAGGCGGACCGTAGGTCCG
>NZ_LGQU01000082.1:0-18788 GCF_003115935.1 Azospirillum sp. TSH20 | reverse complement strand
GTGGTGGCGGGCATACGAGAGCGGCGGCATCCCGCGAGGTTACCGTCACGACCGACAGGCCACCATCGTTGATGTGACAATGCCCCCGCGACATGCGGGGCGAGGCGCGCCTCGTCGAACGCGCCTTCAACGTCGGACCCTGCGTGCTCGCCGAGGCCGTGCAGTTCATCAGCCAGCAGCTCGAACTCCAGGACGCATAGCATCGGCGGTGATGCCCGTAACCATCATCTCGCGCCTGCCGGCAAACTTTGCAACAGAGCCACATTGAGCGCAGCGAGGACGGCATCCGCGGTGTGGCCGCAGTGGTCTGCCAGGAGACTGCCGGCCGCCGCTGCATCGCGCCGCCGGAGCGCCACCATGAAGCTCTCATGTTCGCTCAGGGAGTCGCGCCAGCGGTTGGCATCATAATTGGCCAGTGACCGGGCGCGGAGGATCTTTGAGGCGAAGCCAGCATAGGTGACTTCCAGAGATGGGTTGCGCGCCATTGCGACGATCCAGGCGTGTATCTGACGATTGGTCATGAAATATGCCAGCCGGTCGCCGGCTTCGAATTGAGCGTGAAGCAGGGCATGGAGCCGGTCAAGTTCGGCGAACTCCTCCACCGTGCCCCTCTGGCAGGCAAGTCCGCCTGCAAGCGCTTCCAGCGCCTCCATCACTTCGAAGACGGCGGCGATTTCCTTTGGATCGATGAGCGTCACCACGGCGCCGCGGTGCGGGCGAAGTTCCACCAGCCCCTCCGCCGCCAGGACGCGGAGCGCTTCCCGCAAGGGCGTGCGGGATACCCCGAGCTGCTCGCACAGCTGGACCTCCGGTACGCGGCTGCCCGGACGCAATTCGCCGGAAAGGATCATCGCGCGCAGTTCCGCGACGGCGCCGTGATGCAGTGTTTCACGGCGGATCGGCCCGGCGGAGGCCTTGGCGGTCTTCACGGTGTCCATGGTCGATCCGGCGATGCCCATTGTGCTGAATGATTGTGCAGTGATGCGCGAACGATGCCATGCGCTTAAAAACAAGGCAAGAGCGGACGCTGGCGCATGTTCATCACGGATTAGCATACGCAGTTGATATAACGAGATAAATTACAAATCACCATATTGTATACAATTTGGCACGCGGCTTGCGACTGTCGGATCATCGCAACCGCATCAGGGAATTTCGCCCATGTCGCTTCGATCCTTCACGTTTGGCGCCGTCACCAGCGTGGTCCTCGCCCTGTCCGCGGCTGCCGTGACCGCCCAAGCCGCCGACACGGAAGCGGTGAAGCTGGGATTCGCCAAATGCGCCCACTGCCTGCCGATGGCGCTGACGCCGGACTTGGCGACGGGCGTCAAGATCGAGGCGATCAACTTCAATTCCGGCAACGACGTGCTGACGGCGTTGGTGTCCAAGAGCATCGATGTGGCGCAGGTCACCTACCTCCACTACATCACCGCTCTCGACAAAGGGTTCGACGTGGTGGCCATCTCCGGTCAGGTGAATGGCGGCTCGGAGATTCTGACCGCCAAGGGGATCGAGCTGAAAGCGGACGACTGGACCGGGCTGAAGGCGCTGATCGCCGATCGCAAGGCGAAGGGAGAGCCGCTGCGCGTCGCTGCGTCGCGCGGGAACGCCCAGGACATCCACATGCGCGGCGCCTTCCTGAAGAACGGCATCGACGCCAACAAGGACGTGCAGTTCGTCAACATCCCAAACCCATCCGACCATGCCGCCGCCCTCCAGCGCGGCGAGGTCGACGTGATCTGCACGGTCGAGCCCTTCGCCTCGCAGATCCGCGGCAGCGGGGTGGGCCGGCACTTCACGCTTCCCTACGATCAGGCCGCCGGCAACCTGACCAACCTGATCGTCACCCGGTCCGACGTGATCAAGGAGCATCCCAAGGCGGTCGAGGCGACCGTCGCGTCCGTCGTGGCACTGGTCGACAAGCTGAAGGCGGACAAGGGCGCCTGGGTCGACACCATCAACAAGTACACCGGTATGGACAAGACGGTCGCCGCGGAAGCGCTGAAGAACGCCTCGCCCGACTATGCCATGCACAAGGACAGCACGCTGGCCATCGCCGCGATGATGCGCGACCTGAAATACATCAGCCACGACGTCTCCGCCGCTGCCGAAAAGAACCTCGACTATAAGTTCCTGGAGACCGTCACGAACAAGCCGAAGACCGAGCTGGGATTCTGATCCGCAACCGGCTGCATCCGGCCAGATGTTTTATGGGACAGGAGTCCGGTTCATGACGGCGATATGGAAATCCTGGGAACGTGCTGTCGTTCCCCTCTTCATCCTGGGGGCGTGGGAAGCCGTGTCGCGCTCCGGCCTTCTGCCCGCGGCGCTGCTGCCGCCGCCGACGGTGGTTCTGCATGCGTGGGGCGACTGGGTGTTCGGCTTCGACGAGACCGCACAGGCCAACAGCGGACGCTGGCTGGCCGACGCGCTGTCCAGCGCCTTGCGGGTCGCCGCCGGCTACGGCATCGCGGCGGTCAGCGGCATCCTGCTGGGCATCGCCATCGGCTGGTGGCGCTGGGTCGAACGGACGGTGGAGCCGACCATCCAGATGCTGCGCCCGGTTCCGCCGGTGTCCTGGATTCCGCTGGCGATCATCTGGTTCGGCATCGCCAACAAGCCGGCCATCTTCCTGGTCTTCCTCGGTGCCTTCTTCCCCATCCTGATGAACACCATCCACGGGGTGAAGACGGCCGACCGCAACCTGATCCGCGCCGCCTCCATGATGGGCGCCACCGAACAGCAGCTTCTGCGCCATGTGGTGTTCCCGGCGGCCCTGCCCAGCATCTTCGCCGGGCTGCGTATCGGCATTGGTGCCGCCTGGATGCTCACGGTCACGGCGGAGATGGTCGCGGTCAAGAGCGGGCTGGGGTACGTGTTGTGGGACAGCTATTACTTCCTGCGCTATGACCTCGTTCTCGCCTCCATGGCCAGCATCGGCCTGCTCGGCTACGCGACCGACGGCCTGATCAAGCTCCTGATGTCCGTGGCGCTGCACTGGCAGCACGGGTCCACCCTGCAAAGCCGGGAGGGCTGACGCCATGGCCTCCATCGAGCTGAAGAACATCACCAAGATTTTCCGTGACGCCAAGCGCAAGCGCGATCTGCTGGCCATCGACGATGTCAGCCTTTCGGTGGAACCGAACCAGTTCCTTTGCCTGCTGGGCTCGTCGGGCTGCGGCAAGTCAACGCTGCTCAACATGATCGCCGGCTTCGAGAAGCCGACCAGCGGCAGCGTGACGGTCGGCGGCAAGCCGGTGGACGGGCCGGGCGCCGACCGCGGCATGGTCTTCCAGCAGGCCAACCTGATGCCCTGGCTGCCGGTGTGGGAGAACGTCGCCTTCCATCTGCGGCTGAAGGGCTGGCGCAAGGCTGACCGCCGCGCGGCGGCGCAGGAATACATCGACATGGTGGGCCTGCGCGGCTTCGAGAACCATTTCCCGGCCGAACTGTCGGGCGGCATGAGCCAGCGTGTCGGCATCGCCCGCGCCCTGCTGCTGAACCCGCAGGTCATCCTGATGGACGAGCCGTTCGCGGCGCTGGATGCCCAGACCAAGATGGACATGCAGGAAGAGTTGGTCGCCATCTGGCAGAAGCAGCGCTGCACCATCGTCTTCGTCACCCACAGCGTGGACGAGGCGCTGGTGCTGGGCACCCAGGTCGCCGTTCTGACCAGCCGGCCGGGACGGGTGCGCGAACTGATCGACCTCGACCTGCCGCGCCCGCGCGACATCACCAGCCAGCAGTTCAACGACCACAAGCGCCACATCCTGAACCTGATCCGCGAGGAAGGGATGCAGCAGCGCAAGGAGGCACGTCCGGACTCCTTGGCGGTCAGCCGGCAGGGTGCGACGGCATGACCCCGGCCGCGCCCCCGACCCGGCCCCCGCTCGACCTGCTGCTGACCGGCGTCACCGCCATCACAGGCGACCCGATGCTGGGCATCATCGAGGACGCCGCCATCGGCATCCGCGACGGCCGGATCGCCCATCTGGCCCCGGTCTCCGCCGGACTGCCGGCGGCGGAGCGCACGCTGTATCGTCCCGGCCGGCTGGCAACGCCGGGCTTCGTCAACGCCCACCTCCATGCGGTGCTGGTGATGGTGCGCGGCGTCGCCGCCGACCTGGGGTTTGCCCCGTCCTACACCCCCGGTGTTCCCAAGGGCACCGACGCCACGCCGGAGGAGGCGCGGGCGCTGGCCCGGCTCGGCGTGGCCGAGGCGCTGCTGTCAGGTTCCACCCTGGTCTGCGACCATTTCGTCCATGCCGAGGCGACGCTTGACGCCATCGCGGAATTGGGGCTGCGGGTCCATGCCGGCTGGCGGGTGCACGACGTGGATTTCGCCCGCGTGCCGCAGGGGGAGTGGCGCTTCGATGCCGGGATCGGCGAGGATCTGCTGCGACGGACGCTCGACCTGCACGACCGCTGGCACGGGGCTCAGGATGGGCGCATCGAGGTGCAGATGGCCGCCCATGCGCCGGACACCTGTTCGCCCGGCTTCCTGCGGACACTCGGCACCGAGGCGTCGGCCCGCGGGATGCGCGTCAACACTCATCTGGCGCAAAGCCGGGTGGAGGTGGAGCGCGTCCGCGCGTCCACCGGCCTGTCGCCCGCGGCCCTGCTGGAGGAGGTCGGGCTGCTGAACGACCGGCTTCTCGCCACCCATTGCCTCTATGTCGATGACGACGACATCACCCGATTAGCCCATGCCGGCGCCCATGCGGTGCATGTGCCCAAATGCAACGCTGCATCCGGCAGGCTCGCGCCGACCCCCGCCCTGAAGGCGGCGGGGGTTAATCTGGCGCTGTGCACCGACACCCAGCATGGCGACATGGTGGAGACGATGCGCTGGGCGCTCGCCACCGCCCGCATCGGCCAAGGCGGCGTCACCGCCGACTGGCAGCCGGCCGACGTCTTCCGCATGGCTACACTGGGCGGGGCCGAGGCCGTCGGCATGGCCGACCGGATCGGCACGCTGACCGTTGGCAAATGCGCCGATCTGGTGGTGTTCGACAGCCGCCGTCCGCACCTGCGCCCGCAGATCAATCCACTCGGCACGCTGGTCCACACCGGCCAGGGCCGCGACGTGGAGATGGTGATGGTGGACGGCGAGATTCTGGTGGAAGACGGCCGCCTGCTGCGCGCCGACCTGGAGCGGATCTGCATCGAGGCCGACGAGGCCGCCCGCGCGCTGTGGGCGCGCGCCTGAGCCCCCCTGAGAACAAGAAACGCCTGAAGCGATAAGGACCGAACATGAGCATGCCCGACCTGACCAAGCGCGTCCTTCTGGGGATGCTGACCCCGTCGTCCAACACGGTTCTCGAGCCGGTGACCTCCGCCATGCTGAGCGGGCTGCCGGAGGTGTCGGCCCATTTCGGCCGCTTCACCGTCAAGGAAATCTCGCTGCGCGCCGCGGCGCTGGACCAGTTCACCGATGCGCCCTTCCTCGACGCCGCCCGCCTGCTGGCCGACGCGAAACTGAACGTGATCGGTTGGAACGGCACCTCGGCCGGCTGGCTCGGCTTCGATGCCGACGAGAGGCTGTGCCGCACCATCGCGGCGGAGACCGGCATCCCGGCCTGCACCTCCATGCTGGCGCTGAACGAGATTCTGCAGACGACGGGGCGCAAGCGCTTCGCCATCGTCAGCCCCTATCTCGACGAAATCCAGGAACGGATGGTCGCCAACTACAATGCCGCCGGCTTCGAAGTCGTGGCGGAGCGTCATCTGAACGACCGCGGCAACTTCTCCTTCTCCGAGATCACCGAGGAGCGGATCGAGCGCATGTGCGCCGAAGTGGCGGAGGCGAAGCCGGAGGCCATCGCCATCATCTGCACCAACATGCGCGGCGCTCCGGTGGCCGAGCGGGTGGAAAAGGCGCTGGGCATCCCCGTCTACGATACCGTGTCCACCGTGGTGTGGAAGGCACTGCGCATGACCGGCGTCGACACCCGCCGTGTCGAGGGCTGGGGCAGCCTGTTCCGGGAACTGCACGGCTGACCGGTTGATGGCTGAAACAGGGGAGGGGAACATGGAATTCGATCTGGTCATCCGCAACGGCACGATCGCCACCGCGTCGGACGTGTTCAAGGCCGATGTCGGCGTGCGCGGCGGGACGATCGCCGCGCTGGGCGCCGGCCTCGCCCCCGGAGGTGAGGAGATCGACGCAGCCGGTCTGCTGGTCCTGCCCGGCGGCATCGACGGACATGTCCATTTCGACCAGCCGACCGGCGACGGTTCGGTGATGGCCGACGATTTCCTGACCGGCACCCGCTCCGCCGCATTCGGCGGCACCACCACGGTGCTTCCCTTCGCCTGCCAGGAAAAGGGCCGGTCGCTGCGCGAGGCAGTGGACGACTATCACCGGCGCGCCGCCGGCAAGCCGGTCATCGACTACGCCTTCCACCTGATCGTCACCGATCCGACCGAACAGGTGCTGGGGCAGGAGTTGCCGGCGCTGATCCGCGAGGGCTACACGTCCTTCAAGATCTACATGACCTACGATGCGCTGAAGCTGAACGATCGCCAGATCCTGGAGGTTCTCGACATCGCCCGCAGCGAGGGCGCCATGGTGATGATGCATGCGGAGAACGCCGACTGCATCGCCTGGCTGACCGAAAAGCTGGAGCGCGCCGGGCAGACCGCTCCCTTCTTCCATGGCGTCTCCCGCCCGCGGGTGGCGGAGCGCGAGGCCACCCACCGGGCCATCTCGCTGGCCGAACTGGTGGACGTGCCGATCCTGATCGTCCATGTCTCCGGCGCTGATGCGGTGGAGCAGATCCGCTGGGCGCAGGGACGCGGCCTGCGGATTTACGCCGAGACCTGTCCGCAATATCTGTTCCTCACCGCCGACGATCTGGGCGGGGAAGGCTTCGAAGGAGCCAAGTGCATCTGCTCGCCGCCGCCGCGCGATGCCGCCAATCAGGCCGTAATCTGGGACGGGCTGACCGGCGGCACCTTCCAGGTCTTCTCATCCGACCATGCGCCGTTCCATTTCGACGGCCCGGGCGGCAAGAAGGTCCATGGCGAGAAAGCGCCCTTCCGCTGCGTGCCCAACGGCATTCCGGGGGTGGAGACGCGCCTGCCGCTGCTGTTCTCCGCTGGCGTGATGACCGGGCGGATGGAGTTGACCAAGTTCGTGGAGCTCACCGCCACCAACCCGGCCCGCATGTATGGCCTGCATCCGCGCAAGGGCACGATCGCGGTCGGGGCCGACGCCGACATCGCCCTGTGGGACCCGACCCGGCGGGTGACCGTCACGAACGCCATGCTGCACCACAATGTGGACTACACCCCCTATGAGGGGATGGAGGTCACCGGCTGGCCGGTGGCGACGATCTCCCGTGGGGCGGTGGTGTGCCGCGACGGCGCGCTTCTGGCTCAGCCCGGCCGCGGCCAATTCCTGCCCTGCGGCCTGCCGGCCCCAGCGCGTCCCAAAAGCGCCCCAGCGCCGGTTCTGCCGTTTTGATGCACTCCCTCTCCCGGGGCGGGAGAGGGCGATCCTCGCCGGCTTAAGGACGGTCGCTACCCAGCCCGCCGTGCCTTTGGCGAGGCGCAGGCTGCGGCCACCACCTCGCCGGTGCGGCCGACATGGTGCATGAACAGGCGCTGGGCGGTCTCGCCGTCGCGGGCCTCCATCGCTGCCAGGATCTCGCGGTGTTCCAGCACCGACTCCTTCCAGCGGCCCTGGGCGCCCAGCGCGAAATAGCGTGCCCGCGCCAGCCGGCCGAGCAGCCGGTCATGCGCATCCACCAATGCCGGATTCTTGGCGCCGGACACGATCAGCCGGTGGATCTTCTGGTTGATCGAGAAATACTCCTCAAGAACCCCGGCCCCCTGCAACGCTTCGATCCTGTCTTGGAAGCCGCGCAGACGGCGCAGGTCGGCGGCGGTCATGCGTTCGGCGGCCAGCCTCGCGGCGAAGCTCTCGATGCAGCCCTCAGCCTCGAACAGGTGGATCAGCTCGTCGGCGTTGAGCGGTGCAACGATGGCGTTGCGGTTGGGACGCAGCATCACCAGCCCGTCGGCCGCCAGCAGCTTCAGCGCCTCGCGCAGGGGCGTGCGGGAAATGCCGAGCTTCTCGCTCAGCTCCGGCTCGATCAGGCGGGCCGACGGCGGCAGCTCGCCATAGATGATCATGGCGCGCAAACGTTCCACCGCCATCTCCGCCAGCGGCGGCGGAGGCACCGTGCGGCGGCGCCGGGGGGCGGCTTCGGTTTCGGAGGCGTCTCTGGGAACGTCGTTGTCCATGCTCATCCGGGGTGTCCTTGCCCGCCGGCGGCGAGCACCGTTTCAATATGGGCGGCGAAGCGCAGCACCCGGCGGTCCCGCCCGCGTGGGGCGACGACCTGCATCCCTACGGGCAGCCCGTCACGGCCGATGCCGCAGGGCAGGCTGATCGCCGGAACCTTGGCGTGATTGAACAACGGGGTGAAGACGGCATGGGCCCGCGGCGGCACCGCCTGCCCTCCGATGGCTTCCGGACCCAACCGGTCCAGCGGCCAGGCGACGCAGGGCGTCGTCGGGCCAATCAGCAGGTCCGCGTCGGTGAAGAAGGCGGCGAGTGCGCGTGCGACCTCCACCCCCAGCAACTGCGCCGCCGCGACCTCCGCCCCCGTCAGAGTCAGGCCGCGTTCGATCTGCACGGCGATGTCGGGATCGAACAGCGTCGGGTCGTGACGGAAGGCGTCGCCGTAGAGGGCGGCCAGTCCGGCATGCTGCAAGGGCATCAGCGCCGTTTCTGTCACCCCGGCCGGCCAGGACGGATCGCGCCGGACGATGCGCCCGCCCGCCCGTTCCAGTGCGTCCACCGTGCCTTTGACCGCCTGCCGCACATCCTCGTCGACCGGTGCATCCAGGCCGAAGCGGGGGCTGTAGGCGACGGTCAGGCATTCGGGCGGTCGGGTGGCCGCAGGGGCGACGGCGATGGACTCGGGATCGCGCGGATCGGGGCCGCAAAGCGCCTCGAACATCAGCGCCGCGTCGGCGACATCGGCGGCGATCGGGGCCATCACGGCGATGCCGGTGAAGGGTTCGGCGAAGCCGGGGCCGTAGGGGATGGCGCCGAAGGACGGCTTGAACCCGACCGCGCCGACATGGGCGGGTGGGCGGCGGCTCGACCCGCCGGCATCGGTGCCGAGCGCCAGCGGCACCAGCCCGGCGGCCACCGCCACGGCAGGCCCGCCGCTCGACCCGCCGGGGGTCAGGGTCGGATCCTGCGGGTGGTGCGTTGGTCCGAACAGTGGGTTGGTGGTGACGCCCTTGCAGGCGAATTCGGAGCTGTTGGCCATCCCGACGATGACGGCGCCGGCAGTGCGCAACCGCTCCACCGCGATGGCGTCAGCCGGAGCACGGAAGTCCGCGAACAGGCGTGACCCTTGTGTGACGCGGCGGCCGGCGACCCAGATGGTGTCCTTGACCGCGACCGGGACACCGGCCAGCAACGGCTTTTCTCCGGCGGCCAGCCGGCGGTCGATGGCATCCGCCTCGGCCAGCGCTTTGGCCTCATCGACGGAGACGAAGGCGTTCAGCGCCGGGTTGCCGATGGCGATGCGGACCAGCGCCGCTTCTGTTTCGGCGCGGGCGCTGCTGCGGCCGGTGCGCACGGTTTCGGCAATGGCGCGCGCACGCGGAGGATTGGTCATCGCTTGTCTCCGAGAAGGCTGAGGCCGGCCAGCGCCGCCAGCAGACCCACGGCGATATAGCCGGTGGCGAGGTCGCTGACCGCGGCGGCGGCGACCAGCAGGATCGGTCCGGCGATCAGCCCGGCAAAGCCGCCAACCATGACGGCGCCGGTCGCCTCGCCGATGCGGCCGGCGGGCGCCAGCCTTGCGACCTCGGCCACGAACACGCCGTTCCAGCCGCTGGCGGTCAGTCCGAACAGGAAAGTCGCCATTGTCAGCACCGGGAAGGGCAGGGAGGCTCCGGCCCATCCCACCAGGATCGATGCTGCGGCCATGCCCAGCCCCAGCAGGCCGACCAGCCGGCGTGGCGCCATCCAGCGCGATGCCACCACGCCCCAGCCGAGCCGTCCCACCAGACCGCCGGCTTGCCCGGCAGCCAGCGCTACCCCGGCGGACACATGCTCCAGACCCAGTTCCGCCACCGCGAAAACCACGAAAAAGCCGTTCAGCGTCAGTTGGCTGGCGGAATAGGGGAGGGCCGCTAGCGCCATCCGTCGCAGCGCCGGATCGCCGCGCAGCAGTTGAATCGCCGTACCCAGACCGAAACCAGCGGCGGCATTGCGGGTCAACGGATCATAGACAGGCCGCAGCCGCTCGAAGACCGGAATGCAGGCCAGCGCCAGCATCGCGATGACCGCATAGCCGGCGCGGGGATCCAGGGCGACGGCCAGAAGCGGCAGAGCAAGCGATCCAGCCATGGCGCCGATCTGGTTGCCTGTCTGGCGGACGGAAAACACCATCGGCCGGTCGGCTTCCCGAACCAGCCGGCCGAGGATCGCGGCACTGGCCGGTGTTTCAGGTCCGCAGGCAAGGCCGATGGCGATTCCAGCGGCCAGCAGCGCTGCGGCGCTCCCGCCCATCATCGCGCACAGCATGGCGGCAGCGACCGCCGCCGCACAGAGGCTGGCGACCCGGAAGGGCCCGAGACGCCCGGCCAGCACGCCCCCATACAGCGACGCCGCCATCCCGACCGCGAAGCCGGTTGTGGTGAACAGGCCCAGCCCCGCCGGATCAATCCCCAATCGGGGCGCCAGTACTCCCGGTGCGAACAGGGCAAGCGCGACCAGCGCCTGCAGGCCGGTCATGCCGGCCAGCGCCGGAAGGAGCGGGGGAAGCCGTGGAACTGGCGTCGCGGTCGCCGTGTCGGCTACCATCGCGGCGAACCGAAGACGGAGGCGGCATGGCAGGCGGAGTTTCGATCCATGGCGTGGACGTGGCGCGCGGCGTCGCGGCCCAGGGCATGCGGGTGGAGCTTTACGCACTGACTCCGGAACGTCGGCTGCTGGCCGCGGGCGACCTCGGCGTCAACGGACAGCTCGACCATCCAACCGTGCGCGGCGAGGGCATCGCGGAAGGCCCGCACGAGGTGCTGTTCCATGTCGGCGACTGGCTGCGCGCGGCCGGCTATGCCGAGGAGCAGGCCCGCTTCCTCGACATCGTTCCGTTCCGTTTTGTCGTCACCGACCTCGACCGCCATCTCCATCTGCCCTTCAAGTTCACGCCCTACGGGGTTTCGCTCTTTTTGGGTGTATGACACGGGTCAGGTCAACCGTTTGGAAAGGCCGGCGACACGTTCCATCACCAGCATCAGCGCGATGGTGGCGACGATCAGCACGCCGGACAGCGCTGCGACGGTGACGTCCAGCCGGCCTTCCAGATCCTGCCACATGCGGATCGGCAGCATGTCGGTGGCGGCGTCGCGCAGGAAAAGCGAGACGGGGACGTTGTCGAAGGACGCCATGAAGGCGATGAATCCGCCGGCCATGATGCCGGGTCGGATCAGCGGAAGGGTGACGCGGCGGAAGCCGTACCAGCGCCCCGCACCCAGGCTGGACGACGCCTCCAGCAGCGACGGGTTCATCTGGGCCAGCGACGCCACCGTGTTGCGCACCACGAATGGCACGGAGACGACCGTGTGGCCGATGATGAGCGTCAGCGGCGACACCGGCACCCCAATCATCGAAAAGAACATCAGCGACGACAGGCCGAAGGCCAGCGCCGGTAGCACCAGCGGCGACAGGAACAGGCTGTCAAGAACCTTGGCGGTCAGCGTCGGCGACCTTGCGATGCCCAGCGAGGCGGAGACGCCGAGCAGGACCGACAGACCGGTCGCCCAGGCGGCCACCTTCAGGCTGTTCATCATGGCGAACTGGAGCTGCCAGGCATTCCACAGCTCCCCATACCAGCGCAGCGAATAGCCGGGCGGCGGGAATTTCAGGGAATAACCGCTGGTGAAGGATACCCAGATGACCACCACGGTGGGGGCGACCAGCAGGACCAGGGCCATCAGCGCGATCCCGGTCATGACGATGCGGAAGCTGAGCGCGTCGAAATCGATGCGGCGACCGGCAATATTGGACATGACAGCCTCCCCTGGTCAGGCGTTGGCATAGCCGCGCGACAGGCGGCCCAGCGCGTTGAAGATCGAAACCACCACCAGCACCGACACCAGGAAGACGATGGAGATCGCTGCGGCGAAGGGCCAGTTCTGCAGGGTGGAGGCCTGCTGGTAGATGTACATCGGCATGAACAGCATCTGGCCGCCGCCGATCAGGCTCTGCGTGATGAAGGCGGTGATCGCCGCGGCATAAGTCAGCAGGCAGCCGGCGACGATGCCCGGCAGCGACAGCGGCAGGAGCACCTTGCGGAAGGTCCGCCAATGCCCGGCCCCCAGCACCGACGAGGCATCGGCGAGGTTCGGATCGATGCGGCTGAGCGCCGTGATGATCGGCAGCACCATCAGCGGCATCTGCACTTGCGCCAGTGCCACGACTACGCCACCGTCGGTGTAGAGCAGCTTAAGCGGCGTATCGATCAGCCCCAGCCAAGCCAGCGTGGCGTTGACGATGCCCTGGCGGCCCAGGATGACCACCCAGGCGAAGGTGCGCACCACCACGCTGGTCAGCAACGGCAGCAACACCAGCAGCATGATCAGCCCCCTGGCCCAGCCGGGGGAGCGCTGGTGCAGCCATGCCACCGGATAGCCCAGCAGCAGGGTCAGCACCGTCACCTTCACCCCCAGCCACAGGGTGGAGCCCAGAACCCCCAGGCTGAAGCTGTCGCCCAGGAAATTGACATATTGAGTCAGCCCGTAATGGCCGCCCTGCTGGTCGGTTTGGAAACTCAGCGCCAGCAGGATCACCAGCGGCGTGACGAAGAACAGGACGAAGCCTGCCGCCAGCGGAGCCGCGAGCTTCAGGTCGTAGGTGGTGACGTCGCGCAACGTCGCGGCCATGGGGCGCCTCCTCCGGCTGGCGGGCTTGTGGGATGGTCAGACGCGGATTTCGCGGTTGAACCGCTCGATCCAGGCCGCGCGCTGCTCGTTGATCTTGCCCCAGTCCTGGAACACGAACTTCTTGGCGATCTCGGCATGATCCTTGGCAAGCGTCTTGGCCAGTTCGCCCTTGATCGCGACCTTGGTGTTGGTCGGCACGATCAGATAGGGCTCCTCCATCAGCGTGGCCTGCACCTCGGGCGACAGGGCGGCTTCGATCAGCTTGAAGGCCAGCTCCTTGTTGGGGGAGTTCTTGACGATGTGGATGGTCGTCTTGAAGGCGATGGCGCCTTCCTTGGGGATGACGAACTCCACCGGAACGCCGCGCGCCTTCAGGATCTGGATGGCGTTGAAGTTGCCGGGGGAAATGTCGATCTGGCCCTGCTGGAACAGGGTGGCGAGCTGTCCGGGGTTGGCGGCGACGGCGGCAAGGCTGGGGCGCAGTGCCTCGATCGCCTTGAAGGCCGGGTCGATGTTGGCTTCCGAACCGCCATGCATCTTGGCGAGTTCGACCATGAAGCCGGTGCCGAGGGTCGAGTTCAGGTTGGTAATGCCGACGCGGCCCTTGAATTCAGGCTTCCACAGGTCGGCCCAGGAGGTCGGCGGCGTCTTCACCGTCTCGGGGTTGTAGGTGATGCCGACCACCTGGAAGAAGGGCGCCGGCCCCATCGGGACCTGCGCAACCGGGATCAGGTCCTTGTAGTGGGCGCTTTTCTCGACCGGATAGGGTTCGACGAGATCCTGCGCGATGGCCTGCAGCGCCGGACCCGGATCATGCAGCATGACGTCGATCGGCGGGTTGGACTTGGCGGCGTTGACCTTGGCGATCTGGTCGACCGACAGCATCGGGTCCAGAACGATGTTGGCATTGTCTGCCGCCTTGCGGAAGGCGGGGACGAGCACCGCCTTGTGGGCTTCCTCCCAGCTGCCGGTGAAGGTCGCGAAGACCAGCGGGCGCGCCTGCGCCCAGGTCAGGCCGGGGAAGGCGTGCATGGCACCCAGCGTCAGCGCTGTCTGCATCAGATTGCGGCGGGTCAGCAGCATCGTTCACTCCTGAAGGTGAGAGGAGGCCTGAAGGTGAGAGGAGGTGGGCGGATCTAAGGGGCAATAAGCAGGTCAGGCCGCGGCGAAGACCGAGGCGAGGCGGGGGGCCACCGGCGCCAGCCGTACCGGCGTGCCGGGGGCCAGCAGGTCGGCGCGTTGGATGCGCGGTTCCGACACCTTGACGGCGGTGCCGTCGCCGACGCGGATCTCATGGACGACGGTGGCGCCCAGCGGCAGCCCCATCTCCACCACGCCGTTCAGCGTGTCGGCATCGGTCGCGGCCGGATCGACGCTCAGATGTTCAGGGCGCAGGCAGACGGTGACGCGGGAACCTGGCCGCAGGTCGTCCTTGGGCGCGCGCGTCTCGATCAGTCCGCCGGCATCCAGCCGCACCCGGCCGGCGGTGCGGTCGCAGTCGACCAGCACCCCGCCCAGCAGGTTGGCCGAACCGACGAAGGTGTTGACGAACAGGCTGTCGGGCGCGTCGTAGATCTCGGTCGGCGGGGAGAACTGTTCCAGGCGGCCCTGGCTCAGCACCGCGACACGGTCGGCCATCGACAGCGCCTCTTCCTGGTCGTGGGTGACGAGGATGGTGGTGATGCCGGACAGGCGCTGGATCCGTTTCACTTCGATCTGCATGTCCAGCCGCAGGTTTTTGTCCAGCGCGGCGAAGGGCTCGTCCAGCAGCAGGATCGACGGGTTGACCGCCAGCGCACGGGCCAGTGCCACGCGCTGCTGCTGCCCGCCGGACAACTGGCGCGGGGTGCGGTCGCCCAGATGCCCGAGCTTGACCAGATCCAGCATGCGCTGCGCCTCGCTGCGCTGGGTGGCACGGTCGACGCCGCGCGCATCCAGCCCGTAGGCGACGTTTTCCGCCACCGTCATGTGCGGGAACAACGCATAGTTCTGGAAGACGATGCCGACCGACCGGCGGTTGGGCGACAGGCCGTCGACGCTCTGCCCGCCGACCATCACATGGCCCTTGGTCTGGGCCAGAAAGCCGGCAATGATCCTGAGCAGGGTCGTCTTGCCGCAGCCCGACGGGCCGAGCAGGGCCACCAGTTCGCCGCCGCGGATGTCGAGCGTGACCCCGTCGACGGCGAGTGAGGCGCCGTAGCGTTGGGTGATCCCATCCAGGAGGAGCGTCTGCCCGCGTGAGGAAGTCGGACCGTTGGGCGAAGCGCTGACCATGGCTGCACCATCCCTTTCGCGTTTCCGTTCTATGCGTCCTCCCTAAGCAAACAGCATGCCGATTTTCGTGTTTTCCATATATTACAGTATGATAAGTATGTTCTGGAATACGCTGCCTGAAGCGTGGAATCGGGTATGCCGTCATCTTGAGCGGCGACCGGATGCAGTTGCCGCTTTTGGCGCCATCGCCGGGACAGCGGCTGGGAGATCGATGGATGTCTGTGCAGAGCGACGGTCTGTGGCAGGACGGCGCGGCCGCCTTGGCGGCGCGTCTGGCCGGTGGGGAGCTTTCGGCGCGGGCGGTGATGGAGGCGCATCTGAACCGGATCGCCGCCGCCAATCCCGACCTTTGCGCCTTTATCACCGTCGCCGCGGACGAGGCGCTGGCCCGGGCCGCGGAACTGGACGCGACGCTGGGGCGGACGGGCCAGCCCGCCGGCCCGCTGCATGGCCTGCCGGTGGCGGTGAAGGACCTGACGGACACCGCCGGCATCCGCACCACCTACGGCTCGGCGCTCTATGCCGACCATGTGCCGGCCACCAGCGACATCGCGGTGGCGCGGATCGAGGCGGCCGGCGGCATCGTCATCGGCAAGACCAACACGCCGGAATTCGGCTTCGGAGCGATCTGCCGCAACCGTCTGGCGGGACCGACGCGCAATCCGTTCGACGCGCGGCTGACCTCCGGCGGATCGAGCGGCGGATCGGCGGTTGCCGTCGCCGCCGGCATGGCTCCGCTGGCGCACGGCACCGATTTCGGCGGGTCGGTGAGGGTGCCGGCGAGCTTTTGCGGCGTCGCCTCCATCCGGCCGACGCCGGGACTGATCCCGGCGCCCGGCCGCGCGCTGGGCTGGGACACGCTGGCGACGCACGGCGTGCTGGCGCGCGACACCGCCGATTGCGCCCTGCTGCTGTCGGCGATGGCGGGCAGCGACCTGCGCGACCCGACGTCTCTGTTCGGTGATCGCGATGATGGATCGGACACTCGGCTGGGCGCCACCGCCGATTTCGGCGTCGCCACCGTGTCCCACGCAGTGCGGGAGCGTTTCGCCGAGGCGGTCGAGCGGCTGGAGCGGGTTGCCGGACCGATTTCGCGCCGCCATCCCGACTGCGCCGACGCCATGGCGACCTTCCGCACCTTGCGTGCCGCCCAGACCCGGCACGCCTTCGGCCCGATGCTGGCCAAGCATGGTGACGCGCTGACCGACACCGTGCGCTGGAACATCGAGGCGGGGAGCGGCATCACCGCCGCCGCCTATCTGGCGGCGCAGGCCGCCCGCACCGCGCTCTACTGCCGCTTCGTCGCCCTGTTCGAGGAGATCGACGTGCTGGCCGCCCCGGCCTGCGGCGTGCTGCCCTGGCCGAACGAGGATGGCGAGGTGACGGTGATCGACGGGCGGCCGGTGGAGACCATTCTCGACTACCTCGGTGTCACCGCCATTGTCACATTGATCGGCTTCCCCGTGCTGACCCTGCCGGTCGGTGGAGATGGACTGCCCTTTGGCATCCAACTGATTGCCCGTCCGGGCGAGGAGCGACGGTTGATCCGCCTAGGTCGGATGCTGGAGCGGGAGGCCGGGTTCGTTCATCGCTGGCCGCCCGCTTTGGTGACCCGATAAAATATCGCGCGTATCCCAGAGCTTTGCTGCTCCGCACCAACCTGTCGACCGAGCCGGCAACCGGGCAAATCTATGGGATTTGCGCTTGGTCATAAGGCTGGGATGGAACCTTGAACGGAACCGGCTTGGGCGATCGCCGCCTCCAGCCCAGATGGTACTGTCATGTGTGGACGACCGCTGCGGCGCAAGGGAAAAGAGAACTGGCTTGGCGAAAAGGTCGGGTGCGGTCATGTGTCCGGCCTCGAAGAATGCGGTGCTGATGACCGCGGGCCATGATGAACTCCGCGGGATTGGGTCCCGATCAACTTGCCGCGCTAGAGGCGCATGACAGTACGTGGGTCTTCCCAATCCCTGGCTCGAACCGTTTCGCCATCACCTCTCTCTGCACCCTCACACAGCATTGTCCTGTTCTTCAGCGTTACCAAACCGGACGGTCCAGCGACACGGTGGCTTGCATCCGATGGTGGAACAGACCGCTCGTCGGCGGGGCCTTGTCAAGCCCAGCGCCGCCGCAGGCGGTGGCCCGCAGGGCCAGGCTTGAGAAGGTTCCGCGGACGGGCGGACAATCCGCTCCGGATGCTCCTGGCGCTGACGGCTGAGGTAACCGCCGGAACCGGGACAGTCTTGCGGTAGACGTCGCCGCGGCTGAGCACCGCCCAGGCGATGCGGGCCATCTTGTTGGCCAGCGCGATGCTGGCCAACCGAGCCGGTTTGCGGGCCAGCAGGCCCTTCAGCCACTCGCCCTCGCCGGGCGCTTTGCTGCGGGCATAGCGGATCACCGTGGTGGCGCCCATGACCAGAAGACGGCGGAGCGAGCGGTCGCCGGCCTTGGTGATGCCGCCGAGCCGATCCTTGCCGCCGCTGGAATTCTGCCGCGGCACCAGCCCCAGCCACGCGGCCAGATGGCGGCCGTTCTTGAACGCGCTCGGATCGGTGACGGTGGCGGCGAGCACCGAGGCGGTGATCGGCCCGATGCCGGGGATGGTGGCCAGATTGCGGCTGGCTTCGGTGGTGCGATGCCACGCCAGGATGGCCTTCTCCAGGGCCGCAATTCGCGCGCTGCAGTTCTCGACCTGCTGGGCCAATTCCCCCAGGGCCAAGCGAACCAGCTCGGGGATCGGCAGATCGCTCAGCCGATTGATCAACTCGGCCAGCTTCCGGGGGCCCTGCGCCCCCACGATGCCGAATTCCGCCAGATGGGCGCGCAGGGCATTGAGCAGCATGGTACGCTGGCGGACCAGCAGGTCACGGGAGCGGTGAAGGACCAGAACCGCTTGCTGCTCTTCGCTCTTGATCGGAACAAAGGCCATCTGCGGCCGGGTCACGGCCTCGGCGATGGCCGCGGCATCGGCGGCATCGTTCTTCTTGCCGCGCTGGACGTAGGCTTTGACCCGGGTCGGCGGGATCAGCCGGACCTCATGGCCGAGAGCCCTGATGAGACGCGCCCAGTGATGAGCCGTCGCGCACGCCTCCATACCGACCAGGCAAGGCGTCAAGCCACGAAAGAACGCCTCCACCTGCTCCCGGCGAAGCTGCCGGCGCACGACCCCCTTTCCGGCTTCATCAACACCATGAACCTGGAAGACGTGCTTGGCAAGATCGAGACCGACGGTAACAATGCTCATGTGGACGGCCCTCTCGTCAGGTGGGAGTCTGCAACCACCAATCTATGGCACCTCGATGCCGGGAGCAGCGGTCGTCCACACCATCAACTTGTCGCCCATTCCGTTGCCTGGGCCGACGGTGGCGGGGTATGGGACGGCATGGCGATGCGCCCCGATCCCCGCTACGCTGGCTATCGCTATCCTGCCGAGATCATCGCGACGGCGGTTTGGCTGTGCTTCGACGTTGTTGCAGCGAGGCGGGGATTGCGGATGGCGGGGTGGGAACGTAGGGGAGGCGTCGTTGACCTTTCCCTGTTCTGATCCAGCCGATGCCGTTCAAAGCCAACGCCGCGCGCCGTCATCACATCCCCAA